>JAVBPM010000051.1:0-57068 GCA_031549605.1 Oscillospiraceae bacterium
CGCAAGTTCTATTCCTTTGATGACTTTGCCAAACAGCTCTCACTGCACAATCGTTGGTACAACCGCTTCCCCATGAAACCTCTCGCTTGGCGCTCTCCGCTCGTCTTCCTCCGTGTAACACATGTTTGACAATCCTACACAAAAGCTCGCATCTTTTTTCGAAAGAGTGTTGACAAATGCCGGTGCAGCACCTATAATGATAGGGCACTTTTGTAGTGCTTGCATGGCGGTATAGCTCAGTTGGCTAGAGCATTCGGTTCATACCCGGAGTGTCGTTGGTTCAAATCCGACTGCCGCTACCATCGGCGAACAGCAGGTCTGTCGCTTGCTGTTCGTTTTTTATGGCCCGTTGGTCAAGCGGTCAAGACACCGCCCTTTCACGGCGGTAACAGGGGTTCGATTCCCCTACGGGTCACCACTTGGAGGCAGAGCTCAGTTGGTAGAGCACATGCTCCACACGCATGGGGTCAGGGGTTCGAGCCCCTTTGCCTCCACCAAGACAACAGGGACGCCGGTTATTTTTCGGCGTCCCTGTTGTTTTATGCCCTTAGCCAAACAAGTCCTTGAGGGCCTGCCATAGCTCAATGCTTTTAAAGCGGTACTCGTAGCGCTCGTCGCTTTCGGTGATGAGTGCGACCTGCCCTTCGGTCAGCCCCGCTTGTGCGGCTTGCTCCGGCAGCGATTCGGTGGCCGCCTGAATGCAAAGCGGCGGAAAAACGACGCACCACCAGTTACGGCCGGCGCCGGCGCCGATGATGACGCGCAGTGCGCGATAGCGACCGGCGGGCAGGCTGAAACCGGCGTAGTCTTTTGTGGGAAAATCGCTGATGCCCAGCTCAACACGCACGGGGTAGGCGTAGCCGCTGTTGGCGACCGCTTGCTGCGCTATGCGCTCCAGCTCAGGTTGGTGTGCCAGAATAACGGCCTCGGCGGCCGCGCTGTCGCTGACGTTGCGCACCCATTGCGAGGCGGCGGAAAACACAGCGTCGCGTACCTTTAACTTAAGCGCCTGATCGGCGTCGCTGTCGCTGTTGGCAATGACGTGCAGCCGCAGTAGCTTTCCGGCCAGCTGCGCCTGCTCGCGCTCGACATCGGCTGCCCAGACGGCGCCGGTAAACAGCGTAAGTACCAATCCCAGCGCGAGAGACAGTTCCCATTTTTTCAGTTTCATACGTCAAACTCCTTTCGGTGACAATAGCATATCCACATCCGCCGCCGGTTAAACGGCAGGTCAATACATAAAAGCTCCGAGCCGGTCATACCATGTACAGAAACCGTAGAAGGGGTGTTGGGTGTGTTTATTACATCAATCAAGCTGACAAAACAAAAGCTGGTGACGGCCATCATTGTCGTCGGGGTGCTGCTGGTGGCGCTCATTATCTGGCTGGCCAGCCAGGGCGGAACCGAGAGTCAAGCGACGGCAGCCGAGCTGCCCTCGGTCAAGAACATGAAAACCGAGCAGGATCGCGTCGGCTTTCTGACCGCCTGCGGCTGGCAGGTGTCTGCCGACAGCGCGGAAAGCCAAGAGGTGCTGATACCAAAGACCTTTGACGATGTGTTCGACAACTACAACGAGCTGCAAAAGACACAGGGCTTTGACCTGTCGCAGTACAAGAACAAGCGGGTCATGCGCTATACATACACGGTGACCAACTACCCGACAGGCGAGGCCGGCGTGCAGGCGACGCTGCTGGTGTACAACAACAAAATCGTCGGCGGGGACATTTGCTCAGCCAAGCTGGACGGCTTTATGCACGGCTTTCAGCTGCCCAAGACCTGAGCCTGCCGGCGCAAAACAGCCGCATTTTTTGCGGCTGTTTTACATTTTTGCGATAAAGCAATTTGAACTCTTGTCTTTTAGGGCGTTTTAGGATACAATGATTAGACCAATACCGAAGGGGGATTCGGCATGAAGATTCAAAATGAGCGCGGTACCATCACGATTATGAACGACGTTTTCTCCGTTATCGCCGGCTACGCCGCCACCAACTGCTTTGGTGTAAAGGGCATGGCGGTACGCACGGTCAGTGACGGCCTGGTGCATTTGCTGCGTCGTGAGAGCATGTCCAAGGGCGTTAAAATCAGCTATTACGAGGACAGCATCGGCATCGACCTGCACATTATTGTCGAACACGGCGTCAACATTCCGGCCGTTACCAGCTCGATTATGAGCGAGGTGCGCTATACTGTGCAACGGCTGACCTCTATCAAAGTCAGAGAAGTCAACGTCTATGTTGACTCGATGATGGCGACTACGTGAGGAGGCAGCACGATTGAAGGAGAGAATTGACGGCCGCCAGTTTGCCGCTATGGTGCTGGCTGCGGCCGCCGCAGTCGACAACGAGCGGCAGCTGATTAATGATTTGAACGTATTTCCCGTACCCGACGGCGACACCGGCACCAATATGTCGCTGACGCTACAGGCGGCGGCCAAGGCGCTGCAAACCCTTGACGAGTCGCACGCCGGTCGTGTGGCCGAGCTGACGGCGTCGGCGGTGCTGCGCGGTGCGCGCGGTAACTCGGGTGTAATTTTGTCGCTGCTGTTCCGCGGCATCGGCAAGTCGCTCAAGGACAAAGAAACAGTCGACGGCGCCGAGTGGGCGGCCGCGCTGCACGAGGGTGTTGAGACGGCTTACGGCGCGGTGATGAAGCCGGCCGAGGGCACGATGCTGACCGTCAGCCGCATGGCGGCGGCGCACTGTTTGGCCGTGTCGCAGCAGAATAACTGTTTTGAGTTTGTGGCGCAGGAGTGCGTGACAGCCGCCGAAGAGGCGCTGGCCGAGACCATTTTCCAAAATCCGGTTTTGGAAAAAGCCGGCGTAATCGACTCGGGCGGCAAGGGTCTGTGCATTGCTTACGAGGCCATGCTGCAGCAGCTGCAGGGTACGTTTAAGCTGGAGAAGAAGGCGCCTGTCGTTCGCGAGAAAGCCGACTTTTCCGATTTTGACAACGAGGAGATTACCTTCCTCTACTGCACCGAGTTTATCATTCTGCGCGATAGCGCCAACAGCGATGTCCATCCGTTGCGCACGGCGCTGGACGCCATGGGCGACAGCATGGTCTTTGTCGACGACGAGTCGATTATCAAGGTGCATTTGCACACTGACCACCCCGGCAAGGCGATTGAAAAGGCGCTGACGCTGGGTCAGCTGACCGCTATAAAGATTGAAAATATGCGCGAGCAGCACACCGAAAAGGTGATTACACAAGATGCTGCCGATGAGCCGCAGGTCGATACGCCGCAAGCGGTAGAGGCCGAGCCGAAGAAGCTCGAGCCGGTCAAGATTACCAAGCCCTACGGCTTTGTCGCCGTCGTCGCCGGTGACGGCGTGGCGTCGGTCTACCGTGACTTGGGTGCCGACGCGCTGATTGAGGGCGGGCAGACGATGAACCCCTCGACCGACGACATTGTGGCGCAGATTAACGCGACACCGGCAGAGACGGTGTTTGTGCTGCCCAACAATAAGAATATCATCATGGCGGCCGATCAGGCCGTGCCGCTCTGCACAACGCGGCAGGTGATTGTCGTTCCGACTAAGACCATTGCCATGGGCATTGGCGCACTGATGGCGTTTGACCCCGACAGCGACGCGTCTGCCAATGCCACGCAGATGATGGAGGCGGCCAGCGCCGTCAGCACAGGGCAAATTACCTACGCGGCGCGCAACTCGACCTTTGACGGTCGTGACATTTCCGAGGGCGACCATATGGCGCTGCTCAATGGTCAACTGGTGCACAACGAGGCCGATCGGTTGGCGACCTGTGCCGCGCTGGCGGGCAAAATGGCTGAGAGCCGCCCGTCGTTTATCACCATCTTCTACGGTGAGGGCGTTGAGGCCGAGGAGGCGGAAAAGGTGGAGGCGTTGTACGGAAACGCCTGTCCCGACGCCGAAATCAGTATCATTGACGGCGGCCAGCCGGTGTATTATTACCTGATCAGCGCCGAATGAGCCAGCTGCAGTACCTCAAGGGCGTCGGTGAGCAAAAGGCCAAGCTGTTGGCCAAGCTGGATTTGCACACGCCGCAGGATTTGCTGAGCTATTTCCCACGCACGTATCAGGACCGCAGCCAGCTGACGGTGCTGTTCGGCGCCGAGGCGGGCCGACAGGTCTGTATCCGCGCTCAAGTGATCCGGCCGCTGCGCGAGTCGCGCTTTGGCAAAGGGAAGACGATGTTTACAACCCGTGTCGGTGACGGCACGGGTTTTTGCTCACTTGTCTTTTTCAATGCACCTTACTTACGCAACACATTGACCGAGGGCGAGCAGTATCTTTTTTTCGGCAAGCTGGTCGAGGGCAAACAGGGCTGGGAGATGGTCAATCCCCTGTTTGAAAAAGAAGGTGTCGGCAGACTGTTGGGGCGTATTGTACCCGTCTACTGGCTGACGCAGGGCGTTAACTCCGGCTTTTTGGCCGCCTGTGTCGAGCAAGTGCTGCGCGACACAACGCAGCGACCCGCCGAGATCCTGCCCGAGCCACTGCGTGACGAGTACAAGCTGTGCCATGTCGACTTTGCCTACCGGCATATCCACTTTCCCGACGACGAGCAGACGCTGGTCATGGCGCGGCGTCGCCTTGTATTCGAGGAGTTGCTGCTGATGGCGCTGGGCGTGCGGCGGCTGCGCGCCGGCAGGGCCACGCACGCCGGGCCGGCGGTGCCCGACGGCGACTGGCGCGGCTTTGCCGACCGCCTGCCCTTTACGCTGACGCCCGATCAACAAGCGGCCGTGGACGACGCCGTGGCCGATATGCAATCGGGCAAGGCCATGCACCGGCTGCTGCAGGGCGATGTCGGGTCGGGCAAAACGGCGGTGGCGGCAGCGCTGGCGTATGTGGCGGCGCAAAACGGGCTGCAAACGGCGCTGATGGCGCCGACCGAGCTGCTGGCCAGTCAGCATGCCGACAGTCTGCGCCAGCTGTTGCCCGACTGTCGTGTCGAGCTGTGTACCGGCCAGTTAAAGGCCGCCGAGCGCAAGCGGGTACAGGCGCTGGTCGCCGACGGTACCGCCGACATTGTCGTCGGCACGCAGGCGCTGTTGTCCGAAAGCGTTGCCTTTGCCGCGCTGGGGCTGGTCATTACTGACGAGCAACACCGCTTTGGTGTCGAGCAGCGGCAGCTGCTGTCGCAAAAGGCGGGCCGCGAGCCGCATGTGCTGGTCATGAGCGCCACGCCGATACCGCGCTCATTGGCGCTGATTCTTTACGGCGATTTGGATATCAGCGTCATTAAATCCATGCCGGCGCAGCGCAAGCCGATTGACACCTTTGTCGTCGACGAGCGCTATCGTCAGCGACTGCAAGCCTTTGTTCGCAAGCTGGTGGGTGAGGGTCGACAGGTTTATATCGTCTGTCCCCGCGTCGAGCCTGACGAAGAGGGCGAGAGCCAGCTCAAGTCGGCCGAACAGCTGGCCAAGGAGCTGCAGGACAAGGTCTACCCCGACCTGCGGGTCGGGCTGTTACACGGCAAGAGCAAGGACAAGGAAAAGGTAATGGCCGCCTTTGCGCGGCAGGAATCGGACATTTTGGTGGCGACAACGGTCATTGAGGTCGGCATCGACGTGCCCAATGCCGCGCTGATGATTGTCGAGAATGCCGACCTGTTCGGTTTGTCGCAGCTGCACCAGCTGCGCGGCCGCGTCGGGCGCGGCGCGTGGCAGTCCTATTGCATTTTAATCAACAGCGGTGGCGGCGGTGTGGCACAGCAGCGGCTGGAGGTTATGGCCGGCACGCGCGACGGCTTTGTCATTGCCGAGCAGGACCTAAAGTTGCGCGGCCCGGGCGACTTTTTCGGAGACCGGCAGCATGGACGCGCACTGATGAAGATTGCCGACCTGGCCAACGACGCGGCAGTGCTCAAGCAAGCGACGGCGGCGGCCAACACCTTGACGGCGCGCGACCCCGAGCTGATACTTGCCGAAAATCAGCCACTTCGGCACGCAGTTGAACAACTGATGGCCCATTTGTGAGGAGAGACGATGAAGACCTTTGAACATCCCTTTGTGGTCGACAAACCGACCACACTGCTGGCTTTCTTGCTGGCTCAAATTAACCATTTGTCACGCAATGCCGTGAAATCGCTGCTTAAAAACGGTGTTGTGCGCGTCAACGGCGCGACTGTCAAGCAGTTTGACACGCCGCTGCGCGTCGGCGACAGCGTGGAAATTGGTCAGCAGCGCCGTGACGCGACGCTGCCCGGTCTGATTTATGAGGACGCCCAGTTGCTGGTGCTTAACAAACCGGCCGGGCTGTTGACGGTGGCTGATGAGCGCGAAAAACTCAACACCGCCTATCGGCTGGCCACCGACTATCTCAAGGCCAAGGAGCCGGACGGGCGGCTGTTTGTTGTGCACCGGCTCGACCGCGACACATCGGGGCTGGTCGTCTTTGCCAAGCAGGAGTCGGTCAAGCAGGCATTGCAGGACAACTGGGCCAACGTCGCGCGTCAGCGCGGCTATACGGCGCTGGTGGAGGGTCGTGTGGCGCTTGACGCCGACCGGCTAACCTCATGGCTGTTTGAGACCAAGACGCATCTGGTTGTCGCCAGCGAAACGCCGGAGGGTGGGCAAAAGGCGGTGACCGATTATCGTGTGATGGTACGCGGCGATGAGTTTTCGCTGCTTGATTTGCGACTGCACACCGGGCGCAAGAACCAAATTCGCGTGCAGCTGCAACAGCTGGGACACCCCGTGGTCGGCGATAAAAAGTATGGCGCAAAGGCCAATCCCGTGCGGCGGCTGTGTCTGCACGCCCATTTGCTAGAGCTGGCCTATCCCATAGCCGACCGCGTGCTGACCTTTGAGGCGCCGGCGCCGCCGGCATGGCGGCGACTGGCCGAGGGCGGCGAGCCGCCGGCAGTGGCACCGAGGAAACGCAAGAAATAGAACAAGCCTGTCACGTAACCGTGACAGGCTTGTCTTTTGAGCGCTTAGCGTAATAGCAGCAATGAGCAGGCCAGCAGCATTTGCCCGACAAAGTAGACAATGCGGTTGAGGGCCAGCCAGATAAAGCGGCGGTCGTGGTAGTCCCAAATGCCGAGAAAAACGTCGGATATAAAGAAGCACAGGCCGCCGGCGGCCAATACCAGCGATGGCGTGCAGCCGAAGGTCAGGCCGATTTGCAGTGCCTTGGCGGCCATCAGCGTGACCAGCACGGTGTAGAGCGACAGCTGGAATTTGGCGGCGCCGAGGTTCCATTTCTGCGACAGCTGAAAGGCGAGCAGCAGTAGGTTCATCGCGGCAAAGATGACCCATTCGAGCCAGCCGACGTTGTAGGCGTGAAAGAAAGCAACCAGCAGGCAGCCGTGCATGGCGCCAAAGCAGAGAATGCCCAGGCGGTAGCGCGGCAGGTTGCTGGTGATGTACTGTAGAAAGTAGTCGGCGGGCACGGCGCAGGTCAGTCCAATGGCGATGAGCCACGCGTAGCCGGTGCCCAGCTGTGCGGCGGCCACCAGTGCCGTGGCGGCGCACGCCGCCGACAGCACTATCTTGAGCGTCGTCGCCGGCCAGAAGCGCTGCCGCTGCTCCAGTAGGCAGTAAACGGCGAGAACAATCAGAAAGGGCGGCCAGATGTACAGCATCGTATCGCCTCCGTGCAATGATGGGGTTAGAACAAGTCCTGCAAACGCTGCCAGAAGGTAGTCTCGGTGGTGCTGTCGGGCGCCGGCGCGGTGGCCGCTTTGCGGATGGCCGGTGTTTTGATGACAAATTGCACCATTTCAATCTGGGTGTTTTGGCTGGAGGCAAAAGAAGTGGGCGTAAACCCGCCGCCGGTGACGCTGCCCAGCGTCTCCTCCAGCGCCGACGACAGCTGTGTCATGGTGTCGGCGGTTTGGGTGTTGAGCTGGTTGGTGCCGTCGGCCAGCTTGCCGATATTCTCCAAAAACTTATCGGAGCCGGTCTTGAGCGCGGTGACGCCGACCAGCTGCTGGCCGTAGCCGTCCGATAGTGTCTTGAACGAGGTCTGAAATTCGCCGATGCCGCTGCGCAGCGAGGTTACCGCCGTGGCCGCCTGACCAATCTTGCCGGTGTAGGCGAGCAGGGCGTTGTAGTAGTCACGGATGCTTTGCAGTTGAGTAATCATGGGCGGAATAATGGTGCTGTAGCCGCCGGTGGGGTTGGCGGTGGTCAGCTGTGTCTGGATGCCGGTCAGCTGGCTGGCAAAGTTGTCGTTGGTCAGCGTAACCGGTGTCATTTTAGCGGCGGCCAGCAGGGCGTTGACCTGTTTTTGCGCGGCGGCCAGACTGTCGGTAAACAGCTTCCAGCACTTGTCGGTCAGCTCGTCCTTTTGTTTGGCCAGCAGGTCCATGTCGGTGCTGAGCGTGGTGGCGCCGCCAAACAGCGAGTTAAGGTAGGTGCTCATGGTGGGCAGCCCCTTGTTGATGCTGTCCATGCTCGTTTGCAGCGAGTTGATGCCGGTCACCATGTCGTTTGAGCCCGTTTTAATGGCCTGTGCGCCGGTGTTGACGGCCGATACACCGGTTTGGAAGGCGGACAGTTGCTCCTCAAGACTGCCCAGCCCGCCGCCGGTTAGGTCGAAGTTGAGCTCGAGATAGATGCCGCTAATGGTAATAGCCGGCATTTCAAAATCGCTTACATCGGCGAAAATGGTAATTTCGGTCTTGGTCTTGGGCAGGATGGTGTAGGTCATCTGCCGGCTGTTGCCGACATTGGCCAGTGTGGCGCCGGAGGCGTCGATGTTTTGGCACTTTCCGGCGTCGAGCTGCACGGCCACCTGCAGCGTGAAGTGGTCGTAAAAAACGTCGTCGGGACGGCCGCTGCCGTCAATGCCAATCGTCATTTGCAGTCGGCCGCTTTGGCCGGCCAGTGCGTCGGCGGCCATCTCGGTGCCGTCAAGCAGATAGCGGATGGAAAAGGTCCACGGCAGATCGGGTGAAATCAGCTTGCCCTCGTAGGTGAAGGGCACGTTGCCGGCTTCGCTGGTTACGATGCCGTCCTGCTGTTGAACCGGCTGCTGGCCGGTCATGTTGCGCACCTCGCTGTAATTGCCGTAGTCGGCGATGTTGCCACCCTGAGGGAAGGTGTTGACTACATAGACGGCCTGCGGAATGCCGCTTGGGTCGAGATTGGCGTACACGACCTCTTGCTTGGCCGAGGCGGGTGACAGCAGTGTCGTCAGGGCTGTCAGTGCCAGCGCTCCGGCGGTCAGCCGTTTTGTCAATCGCTTCATGGTTGCTCCTCCTTTTGCGCCGTCGGTTGAGTGGCTTGCCCGAACTGGTCAAAGACCGACTGGTCGGGCACAATGGAATCCTCGTAGCTCATGGGGTCAAAATCGACCTGCATGGCGGTCGGCTGTACTTCAACGCGCAACGCCTGCAGCGGATCGTCGTCATCGTCTTGGGGTGGCGGCGCCGATTGTTCTTCGACGGGGTCGTAGGTGTATTGCCGGCCGTCGCCGTCGACATCGACGTAATCGTACTGCTCGTCGCCGTAGATTTCGGGCGGCTGAGTTTCCTCCGGCTCTGCGATGTCGGAAAAAACGGGGCGGCGTTTCATGGTGGCGAAAATGGCGCGGTCGAACAGCCAGAGCAATGCCGGCAGCACCAGCAGCACCATGGCGGTGGACAGTGCGGCACCGCGTCCGACCAGCAGACCGATTTGCTTGATAGCCGCCTGCGAGGTTGTGGCGCTGAGCAGCAGGCCGCCGCTGGTGAAAATCAGGCCGGAGGTGAGGATGGAGAGTGAGCTGTTGCGCAGCGCCTCGACAACGGCGTCGTTGCGGTCGGCGCTTTCGCGCTCCTCCAGATAGCGGTTGGTAAAGAGAATGGCATAGTCGACCGTCGCGCCCAGCTGAATGGCGCTGAGGATTAAAAAGGCGATGAAAAAGAGCGGCGTGTTGGCAAAGTAGGGCACCGCCAGGTTAATCCATATGGCTGTTTCAATGGCCAGCACGACGATAAAGGGCAGCAGCAGCGCGCGGAACATAATCAGCAGCACCAGCAAAATCGCGGCAATGGCAATGTAGTTGACAATGTCGAGGTCGTGCTTGGACACGGTGTGCATATCGTAGTTGGTGGCCGGCTCACCGGCCAGGTAGTAGTTGTCGTAGTAGCCGCCGGCGATGGACTTGAGCTGCGCGATGGCGGTAAACGTGGCGTCGCCCTCGGCTTGCAGGTCGGTGGTGAGGATAAAGCGGCTGTATTGTTCGGACAGCAACTGGCGGCGCGTGGCCTCGTCGAGAAACTCGGGCGGTACGGCGGCGCCGACGGTGTCGACGTAGGAGGTGATGTTTTTGACAAAGGGCAGCGCGTGCAGGTCATGGCTGAGCTGCACTTCGCCGGCGGTGTTGCCGAGCGGCACGAGCAGCACCAGCGTACTCGATTCGCCAAACAGGTTGTTGATGGCGGCCGAGTCGCGGCCGACCTGTGTCGTTTCGTCAAACATATGCGAGGCGCCAAAGTAGAACTGCGTACGGCGGTTGGCTAAAAATGAGGGCACGATTAAAATCAGCATCAGCAGCAGCGCGACAAAGCGCAGCTTGAACACGGCGCGGCCAAACTTGCCGAAGCCGGGCAGAAAGGGCCTGTGGTGCGTCTTGTCAATCAGCGGGTAGGTCAGCAGCGCCAAACCGGGCAGCAGCACCAACGCGGCCAGCAGCGACAGCACGATTGACTTGGCCATGACAATGCCCAAATCGGCGCCGATGCGGAACTGCATGAGAATCAGCGCGCAGAAGCCGATGAGCGTGGTCAGGCCGCTGCCCAGCACCGAGGAAAAGGCGCTGCGCAGCGCGTAGCGCATGGCCTCGACCGGCTCGTGGCCGGCGTCGCGGTACTCGGTGAAACGGTGCAGCAGAAAGATGCAGTAGTCCATAGACACCGCCAGTTGGAGCACGGCGCACGCGGCGGCGGTGACAAAGGAGATGTTGTCGAAAAAGGCGTTGGCGCCCATGTTGATGGCGACGGCCACGGCGATGGTGACGAAAAACAGCACCGGCTCAAAATAAGAGCGGGTGGCCAGCAGCAGGATGACTAGCACCAGCGGGATGACCAGCAGAATGACAACCGTCATTTGCTTACCCGTTTCTGAGGTGGCGGCGCCGACATTGACAGCGCTGCCGGCCATGGCGTTATCGGGCCCGATGACGTCGCGGATGGCGGCGACGACGGTCTGTGTGTCGCCGGTGGCGGTAATCTGGTACAGCGCGGCGCTGTCTTTATAAAAGGCGTCGAGCAGCGCCGGGTCAAGCATAGACAGCGGTACGGTGGTGGAGGCCACGTCGTCGAGCCAGCGCACCGACTGCACACCCTCGACCTGACGCAGTTTGTCCTTCAGTTCCAGCGCCTGTGGCACCGTGACATTGCGCGCCATGACGCGCAAATTGGGTGCGCTGTCCTGAAACTCGCGCGTCATGACTTGATAGGCAATCGTTGAGGGCGAGTCCTCCGGCAGGTATTTGCCCAGGTCGTAGTTGATGCTGACCAGGGGTATGAGGAACACCGAAACGGCCAGCAACAGCGCAAAAAGCACCAGGATGGCCTTTCGGTGGTTGATGATGCCGTCAAACAGTCGTTGCACGCCTCTCACCTCCTATGTATGCAGGGCTAAGGATTGGCTCGCCATGTCAGCACCGGCTTGCGCGCGGCGCGCGTATCGTCGAGACGACCGACTACGGTGGTGTGCGGCGCGGTGTGCGGCGTCTCGGGCGAGGTCTCGGCCTCGTTCAGTATGGTGGTCATGGTCTCGACAAACTGGTCAAGCGTCTGCTTGCTCTCGGTTTCAGTCGGCTCAAACATCATGGCCTCGCGCACGATGAGCGGGAAGTAGATGGTGGGCGGATGGACGGAAAAGTCAATCATGCGCTTGGCGAGGTCGAGGGCGCTGACGCCCTTGTCCTTTTGCGGCAAGGCCGTGGCGACAAATTCGTGCATACAGCGGCGCGGATAGGCGATTTTCAGCTTGTCGGACAGCCGAGCCATGAGATAATTGGCGTTGAGCACGGCGTCGCGGGCGACCTGAGTCAGCCCGTCGCCGCCCATCGAGAGCAGGTAGGCGTAGGCGCGCACCAACACGCCGAAGTTGCCGTAGTAGGAGCGCACGCGGCCAATCGACTGCGGCCGGTCGGTGTCCAGTGTCGCGTCGTTTGTAATGACGGGCACCGGCAGGAAGGGTGCGAGCGCCGCCTTGACGCCGACAGGTCCGGCGCCCGGGCCTCCACCGCCGTGTGGCGTTGAAAAGGTCTTGTGCAGGTTGAGGTGAATGACGTCAAATCCCATGTCGCCGGGTCGGGTGATGCCGACAATGGCGTTGGCGTTGGCGCCGTCGTAGTAGAGCAGACCGCCACTGGCGTGTACCAGCTCGGCGATTTGCATGATGTTGGGCTCAAAGAGGCCCAGCGTGCTGGGATTGGTCAGCATCAGCGCCGCGACGCTGTCGTCGAGATGCGCTTTGAGGTCGTCGAGGTCGACGTTGCCCTGCTGGTCTGATTTTATTTCGACGCAGTCGAAGCCGCACAGCGCCGCCGAAGCGGGGTTGGTGCCATGGGCCGTGTCGGGAATGAGCACAGTCTTGCGCTTGTCGTCGTTGCGCGCGCGGTGGTAGGCGGCGATCATCATCATGCCGGTCATCTCGCCGTGTGCACCGGCGGCCGGCTGCAAGGTGAAGGCGTCCATGCCGGTAATGGCGCACAGCTGGCGCTGCAAATCGGCCATCAGCGTCAGACAGCCGCGGCTGAGTGACGGGTCAACGGCCGGATGCACGCCGGCAAAGCCGTCGAGCGCGGCCAGCGCCTCGTTGAGCTTGGGGTTGTATTTCATGGTGCAGGAGCCGAGCGGGTACAGGCCCGAGTCGACGCCGAAGTTGAGCCGCGACAGCGCCGTATAGTGACGCACGACCTCGGGCTCGGACAGCTGGGGCAGGTCGGGCGCTTGCGCGCGCAACGGCAGACCGGCGAGGTTGACCTCAGGCACGTCACAGACGGGCAGCGAGCAGCCGACGCGGCCGCTTACGCTCTTTTCTATCGACAGTTTCATGCGTTGCTCACCGCCTTCGCCACGTAGTTGTCCAACTGCGCGCGGCTGTATTTCTCAGTTGCAGCCACCAACAGGCCGTTGGCCAGCCCGTCGCGTTGCGACAGGTCGATGCCGGGCAGAATGCCCTCGTCGTTCATGCGGCGCTGCCAAGCGGCAAAGTCGCTGCCGGTGTAGCGCAGCGCGAACTCGTAGAGAAACGGCGCGTCATACAGCGGCGCAAAGTGGCCGGTGGCGACGAGTGCGTCGTGCAGATAGCGCGCCTTGGCGGCGCTCTGGCGCGCGACGTCGGCCAGCCCGTCGGGGCCCATGGCGGTCAGGTACACCGACGCGGCCAATGTACACAGCGCCTGATTGCTGCAAATGTTGGAGGTGGCTTTTTCGCGGCGGATGTGCTGCTCGCGCGCCTGCATGGTCAGCACAAAACCGCGGTTGTTGTTGGCGTCGGCGGTCTGGCCGACGATGCGGCCGGGCATACGGCGCAGCAGCGCGTTGGTGGCGGTCATAAAGCCGAACCCGGGGCCGCCGAAGCTGAGCGACAGGCCAAGCGGCTGACCCTCGCCGACGCAAATGTCGGCGCCCAGTGTGGCTGGGGCTTCGAGAACGGCACAGGCGACGGGGTCGGTCAGCACAATCAGCAGCGCGCCGCACGTGTGGGCTGCGGCTGCCGCTGCGGCAATGTCCTCGACAATGCCGTAGGCGTTGGGCGACTGCACGACGACGGCGGCCACACTGTCTTGGCAGGCCGATTGCAGCGCTTGAGCGTCAAACGTGCCGTTGGTCTGCGGTGGCAGATGGGTCAACGAAAAGTCGTTGAACTGGCCGTAGGTGGCGCAAACGGCGCGCGCCTGACCGTCTACCGCACCGGCAAAGACGAGCCGGTGGCGGCTGGTGGCGTGGCCGGCCATCAGCATGGCTTCGGCGACGGCCGAAGCGCCGTCATAGAGCGAGGCGTTGGCAACGTCGTGGCCGGTCAGTGCGGTGATCATGCTCTGGTACTCGAAAGTGGCCTGCAAGGTGCCCTGACTCATCTCGGCCTGATAGGGCGTGTAGGCGGTGAGAAATTCCTGCCGTGAGACCAGTGACGGCACGACACTGGGGATAAAACGGTCATACACGCCACCGCCCATAAAACAGTCGTAGCCAGCGGTTGAAGCGTTTTGCGCCGCCAGCGCGCGCACGGTGCGCGACACCGCCAGCTCGCTCTGCGCGGCGGGCAGGTCGAGCGAGGTCAGGCGCAACGCGGGCGGGATGTCGGCAAATAAATCTTCGGCGCAAGAAATGCCAATGACCGCCAGCATACTCTGGCGGTCGGCATCGGTGTGCGGTAAGTAACGGTGCATGGCCTTAACCCTGCATCGCGCAGAAGGCGTCGTAGTCGTCTAAGGACATCAACGCGTCCAGCTGCGTTTCGTCGTCCAATTCAACGGCAACGAGCCAGTTTTCGTAGGGGTCCTCATTGAGCAGCTCGGGTGCGTCGGCCAGCGCCTCATTGATTTCGATAACCTTGCCGGTAACCGGCGCGTAGATGTCGCTGACGGCTTTGACCGACTCGACCGAGCCGAACACCTTGCCCGCCTGTACCTGCGAGCCCACCTTGGGCAGGTCGGCAAAGACAATGTCACCCAGTGAGTGCTGTGCGTAGTCGCTGATGCCGACGTAAACGGTGCCGTTTTGGGTGCCCACCCACTCATGCTCTTTGGTGAATCTCAAATTATCCATAATATCCTCCTGTGTGTTAGGCTCTTTTGTAAAAAGGCAACGGGATGACTGTGGCGCTGACGGGGTTATCGCGGATGACTACGTCGATTTGTGTGCCCAGCTGGCTGTATTCCGGCTCGACAAAGGCGGTGGCAATGGCTTTTTGCAGCGTCGGCGTTTGGGTTCCGCTGGCGACAAAGCCGATGTCACGGCCGGCATGTTGGCAACGGTAGCCCTCGCGGGCGATGCCGCGACCGGTGATTTCCAGACCCACCAGTCGGCGCGTTAAGCCCTGCTCCTTCTGCTGTTGCAGTGGAGTCTGCCCGATAAAACGCTCCTTGGCCAGCTTGCAGGCAAAGCCCAGACCAGCCTCCAGCGGCGAGATGTCGGCGGCCAGCTCGTGGCCGTAAAGCGGCAACGCCGCCTCTAAGCGCAGCGTGTCGCGCGCGCCGAGTCCGATGGGCTCAATGCCCAGCGACTCGCCCTGTTGCAGCAACGCGCGCCACAGGTGCGACGCCTGGCTGGGCAGGCAATAGAGCTCAAAACCATCCTCGCCGGTGTAGCCGGTGCGTGACACCAGCATCTCGTCGTCGGCGACGGTCATGGTGGCAAAGTGGAAATAGGGCAGCGTGGCGAGGTCAAAGGCGGTCAGCTTTTGCAGGATGGCTTGCGCCTGTGGGCCTTGCAGCGCCAGCTGCGCGTATTGGGGCGAGTCGTTGACAACGCTGAGGTCGCTGTATGGGGCCTGTCGTTGCTGCTGTTGCAGCCAGGCGAAGTCCTTGTCGGTGTTGCTTGCGTTGACGACGAGCAGATAGTGCTGCTCGCTGTGACAGTAAATGAGCAAATCGTCGATTGTGCCACCCTGCTCGTTGAGCAGTAGCGCGTACTGTACGCGGCCGGGCGTCAGCTTGCTGACGTCGTTGGTGACGGTATTGTTGAGATAGGCCAGCGCATCAGTGCCCGTAACGGTAATCTCGCCCATGTGCGAGACGTCGAACAGGCCGGCGGCCGTACGCGTGGCGGCGTGCTCGCGCGCGATGGATGTGTACTGCACAGGCATGAGCCAGCCGCCAAAGTCGATCATCTTGGCGCCCAGACTCTGATGTTCGTGCAGCAGCGGCGTGTGTTGAAGCTCCATGTCCCACCCTCCTACTTATGTTAACACTATTTTAATATAGTAGGGTGGGTTTGTAAAGGCGTTTGGCTATTTTTTCCTGTCCAGCTTTTGCACTCGCTTCTTGATGACGTCGCACAGCTCGGCGGCCGTCTCCATGTCCTCGCCCTCGGCGATGATGCGCAGGGCGCTGCGCGCCGTCAGCGGCGCGACGGTGACCCAACCGGTGCCGACGCGCAGGCGCAGGCCCTGGCCCTGTTCGCTCTGCGACGACTGCTCGGCCAGCGCGCGCATGACGGCGCCGCGGTCGATTTGCAGCGGCACTTCTATGCTGGTGGTGGAAAAGGCGGGCACGCGGCGGTTTAGCTCGTTGAGCGTCAGGCCAAGCCGTGTCAGACCGTCGGCTAGCAGGCAGGCGCGGGCACAGGCGTCGCGCATGAACAGCTGACGGGCAAGCAACGCCGAGGCTTCGGGGCCGTCGCGGTCGACGCGCAGCAGGATGGCGCTGAGCTGCGATGCCCAGCTGTCGAGGCAGGCGGGCGCGTCATAGGGCACGGCGACGGCGGGCACGCCGTTGTGCCACGCCAGCCAGCAGCCGAGCGCCAGCAAGCGGTCGGCAGGCAGGTCGAGCCCGTGCTCGTCGGTGGCGACCAATTGAAAGCCGTCATCGTCGATGCCCAGCATGGGCAGCGCGTCGGCGTTTCTAGTGACGCGGCAGCCGGTTGCCTCGAGTGCGTGACGCAGCAACGTGGCGCTGACGGGGTGGCCGCTGACCGACAGCGGCAGCGTTGCCTGGCCCTGCGCGGCCAGTGACAGGTAGACAGAGGCGCTGCCGCGCAATGATTCGGCGGTGCCGATCCTGTCGGGGTCGGCGGCGGTGGTGTCGCCGCGCCGCGCTGCGCCCTCAATTTTGCGCTCCAGCTCGCGGCCGATGGGCAGGCCGTTGCGGTCGAATAGCTGTAAGGCTGTTTTGGCGCCGTTTTGGCGGATGAAGAGCGTCAGCGCCCAATCCTGCTGCTGGCCGACGGCGGCCGAAACGGCGGCGGTGGGCGCGTCGTGGGCGACAGTGCTCAGTCCGGCGGCGTTGCAGCAGGCCGACAGCAGTTCGGCAATGACACGCGCCTGCTCGCCGCCGGTGTGGGCGATGCCCAGCTTGCCCTGCACCGCTTGCGCCAGCGCGTTGCCCAGCCGCAGGCAGAAGTCGGGCGACAGGTCGGCGTGGCTGCGGCTTTGCATACGGCCCTCGCCGTCAAAGGTCAGCTCGCGACGCACGCAGCCGGTGGCAATGCTGCCGCAGACATGGTCGCCGTCGGGTACCTCCTTGTCCGGCCAAAGGCGGCTGTGCTCGTGCAGTACGGCGTGGCTGCCGACGACGCTGTTTTCGCCGACGACACTGCCCTCGCTGAGCACGGCACCCGGCTTGATCGTTGCACCGCGGCAGACGATGGCGCCGACAGCCTGCACGCCGGCGGCCAAATGCGCGCCGTCGACCAGTGCTTGCTCGACTATGGCGCCGCTGGCGACACTGCTGCCGCTGCACAGCACGGCGTGCGGGCCGATTCGACAGCCGGGCTGCAGCAGCACGTCGGTGCCGATGTAGCAGGGCGGCGTGACAACGACGCCGTCAGGCACGTGCGATTGCACGTTGGCGGCAAAGAGCGGCACTTGGCCGTTGAGCGCGTCAAAGTGACAGCGCAGATAAGACTGCGGGTCGCCGATGTCGCACCAGTAGCCGGCGGCCTCATAGCCGAACAGGCGGCTGCCCTGCCGCATCAGTAACGGAAACAAGTCGCGGGCGAAGTCAAACACGGTGTCGGACGGGATATGCGACAGCACGCGCGGGTCGAGGATGTAGATGCCGGTGTTGACGAGGTCGGAAAAGACTTGGCGCCATGACGGCTTTTCAATAAAACGGTCGACGCGGCCGTCGGGCTGCAGCATGACGAGCCCGTAGTCGAGCAGCTCGTCCTGTCGCTTGAGCAGCAGTGTGACGTCAGCCTGTTTGGCGCGGTGGTAGGCCAGCGCGGCGCTGAGGTCAAAGTCGCAGACGGCGTCGCCGCTGATGACCAGCAGGCAGTCGTCCTGACAGCCGCGCATGGCGGCGGCCACGCCACCGGCGGTGCCCAGCGCTTTTTCCTCCACGGCGTAGCGCAGGTTGACGCCCCAAGCGCTGCCGTCGCCGAAATAGTCGGTGATGCAGTGGGGCATAAACTGTAGCGTGGCGGTTATGTCGCAGAAATCATGGCGGCGCAATAGCAGCAGGCTGTGCTCCAGCACCGGCTTGTCGAAAAGACGCACCATGGGCTTGGGACGGTTGCAGCTTATCGGTCGCAAACGCGACCCCTCGCCGCCGGCTAACATCACGGCTTTCATACTCAACCTCCGGTTTTGTTGTTCGTCGGTTAGTATGGTCGAGGGTGCGGCAAATATGCAACCGAGACAGATCATCTTGTCGAAATATGGCAAAAAACGTCGGACGAAATGTAAATAAACTAGTTAATTTCGCTTGTTATTGTTTTTAATTTTTTTTGGGGTATGATGAACATAGTATCAGGCTGATATAATTTGATGGGAGTGAGGTGCTGCTGTGATTGAATGTGGTAAGATTGAATGTAAATTTAGTAACAATACGCTGAAAGGGGTCTTTTGAAATGAAACAAAGAACAACCAAGCGTTTGGTCTGCACACTGCTGGTCGGACTTGTAGCCGCTGTTTCCGCAGGCCTGGCTTTTGGACTTGATTTGAGCAAGGTTGATGAAGTCAAGGAAGAAAAACAGCAGGAGTATCAGGCGCAGGTCGACGAGTTTAACGCGCTGAAATACGACGTAAACGACTATTCGGCCACCGAGTATGACAAGCTGGTTGACCAAGCGGTCGAAGAGATGGTGCAGGCCGACAAGCAGGCTGTGGCCGACGGGCTGGTTACGCTGCCGCCTATGACCAAGGAACTGCTGCTTCAAAACCTGTACGACATCACAGGCGGGCCGCGCGACATCGCACTGCAAGAAGCCGCCAGCCCAATCAAATCGAAACTGGGCCAACTGGCTACGGCCTATGTCGCTAAAGTCGACGCCCTCCGAAAACGCGTTGAGCTGGCCAACGAAGAAGACCTTACAAGCTACATCACAGAATACAACGCGCTGCTCAACGAGCAATGGTGGGCGGGCGCCTGAACTGAATAGTAAAACGGCGTGGCCCTGTGCGACAGTGGCCACGCCGTTTTTTAGGCGATGATTTGGGAGTCGTCCACCTTTTTCTCAAATTTGTGGTAGAGGCGGTGCAGCGGGTGGTAGAGCACCGGCCCGAGCAGAAGAAAGATGACGAAAAACCAGCAAAGGGTCACCATGTCGCGCGACAGTGTGCTGTACTCGACGCCCGAGATGGCCTCGCGCATGGCGCTGATGGCGTAGGAAAACGGCATGAGCCAGTGGATGGCCTGGAAGAAGCCGGGCGCTACTTGAATGGGGAAGGTGCCGCCCGACGCTGTCAGCTGCAGCAACATGAAGATGATGGCGACGGCCTTGCCGATATTGCCCATCAGCGCGACCAGCACATAGACAATCATGCTGAACAGCACTGAGTAGAACATGCCCAGTCCTATGAACAGCAGGGGCTCGGCGGCCTTGACACCGAGCAGCAGCAGGTCGCCGACCGTGATAATCAGACCCTGCAACAGTCCGGTGCACAAGAAGAGCAGGTACTTGCCCCAGTAGACCTGCATGGTTGAGGCCGGCTGGTCGTAGTTATGGGCGCGCGTGCGGAAGAGGGCACCCATGAACAGTGCGCCAACCCAGATGGCCAGCACGGTGTAGAAGGGCGTCAGCCCCGTGCCGTAGTTGGCCATGGCGTAAAGTCGGTGGGCATTGAGCTGTATGGGTGAGGCGACAAAGTCGCCCTCGGCGTTGATGTTGCCGGCCAGTAGGGTCGTCAGGCTGTCGATGTCGAGTTGGTGGCCAAACAGGCGCAGCTTGTCGGCCATCAGCTTGACGGCGGTGTTGAAGGTCTTGAGCTGTTTGTGCAGCGCTGTCAGCGTGTCGACCGAGATGCTGCCGTCGCCGCGCGCGGCGGCCAGAAAGCTGTCGGCCTTTCCGACAAGCTCCTTGGCGTTGGCGAGATAGCTGTTCATCGCGGCGACGTAGGAGCTGGCGCCCGACAGCTGGCTTTGCAGGCCGGCGGCCGCTTGCTGGCTGAGGAAAAGGCTGAGGGTATTGAACTGGCTGCCGACGTGGTCGGCCATGCCCTGCAGGTCGTGCAGCAGCGCGCCGAGGTCGTTTTGGCTGTCCAGCCGGCCTTTGACGTCGGTCAGCTGGGCTGACAGGCTGGTCAGCCGCGCCAGCATATCGTCGGTCATCTGGCGGATGTAATTGTCGACGGCGGTGTCTTTGGAAAAGGCGTCGCGCACTGTTTTGAGACTGGCGGCTACGCCGTTGGCGTCTTGAATGAGTGTGGTCACGTCCTGGTCGGCCAGCGGCTTGCCCCAATCGAGCGCGCCAACCATGCCGTCGAGGCGCAGCGAGATGTCGGAAAAGTTTTGGCTGAGCATCAGTACGTCGCTTTGCAGCTGCGGGTCGATTTGGTCAATCAGCGCACCGGCGTCGGTCAGCTGCTTGGTGAACTGGGTGTTGATGCTGAGCAGGGTGTTGAGGAAGTTGCAGAGCAGCTGGGCGTCGTCGCTGTTGTTGTCCAGTGTGACAAGACCGTTCTTTGCGTCGGTCAGCAGGCGGTCGATGGCGGCGTCGACGGTGGGAAAGGTGTCGACTGTATCAAACAGCGAGCCAAACAGCGTCTCGACGCTGGCGGCGTCGATGCCGGTGTTGTTAAGCTGCGTCAACAGCTTTTGCACCACGGTGTTGAGCAGCGTGGCGGTGATTTCCTTTTGCAGCGAGTCGGCCACCGAGTTGGTTATTTTGGGCGCGACGGCGTTTTCTTTTTCGTTGACGTAGTATTCAATGGTCGGCTTGACCGGCGTCTGATCCAGAATGGTGGTGACGTTATGCGAGAAGCTCTCGGGGATAATCAGCGCGGCGTAGATGTCGCCCTTGCGCACCATGTCGATGGCGACAAGGGGGTCGGTGTCGACGAAAAACTGCCAGCCCACCTTGTCATTGTCTTTGAGCGCGTTGACCGTCTCGGCACCGATACTGAAGCTCTCGCCGCCGAAGCTGTAGCCCTTGTCGTTGTTGACGACGGCGACCTTGAGTCCTTTGAGGTTGCTGTACGGGTCCCACGACGCGCGAATGTTGAGCCAAGCGTAGAGGGCGGGCAAAACCACCATGCCAAAGAGAATGACAATCATGGCCCAGTTGGAAACCAGTTTGACCACGTCGGACTTGAAAATCTTGAAGGGTGTCAGCATGCGGTGAATCTCTCCTTGTTACCCTAAATCAGGCGGCTGGGTCGCGGTTGGGTCGCACGAGGCAGAACCAGTAGACGGCGGCAATCAGCAGACCGCCGCCGACAATGTTGCCCAGCGTAACGGGCAGCAGGTTGCCGGTCAGAAACTGCGACCAGTCGAGCGCGTCGAGCTGTTGCTGCGACACGCCCAGCGCCAGCGCCTTGTCGGCGTAGGCCGTTGTCTGCTTGGCAATGATGCCGGCGGGTATGTAGTACATGTTGGCGACGCTGTGTTCAAAGCCGCTGGTGATAAACATCCAGATGGGAAAAAAGCAGGCCAGCAGCTTGCCGGTGACGTCCTTGGCCGAAACGGCCATCCAGACAGCCAAACAGACCAGCAGGTTGCACAGAACGCCCATGGCAAAGGCCTGTGTAAAGGTGAGTGTTGCCTTGTAGACCGCCACCTTGATGGTGTAGCCGCCCAGCAGACCGGCCGAGAAATTCCACTGGCCCGACAGCGCAATCAGCGCCACGATAAGCAGCGATCCGAGGAAATTGCCGACGTAGACAAAGCCCCAGTTTCTCAGCAGGGCGGGTAGCTTGATTTGGCGCGACAATAGTGGCAGGATGAGCAGACAGTTGCCGGTAAACAGCTCGCTGCCGGTCAGCACGACCAGCATGAGTCCGGTGGGAAAAATCAGGCCGGCCAACGTGCGCGCCAGGCCGACGTTTTGGATGTCGTGAATGGCCAGATTGGAGACTTCGCCGGCCAGCGCGATAAAGGCGCCGGCCATGACGGCCAGCAGCAGCATGGGCAGCGCGGCCAGCCTGGTCTTGGCCGGATACTGTTGATCGATAAAACGAGCCGTTTCCACCGGCTTGAGCATACGCGACTCCATAACGGCACCCCTCTCTAATTGTAAGTCAGTATACACTATTTTTAGACAAATAGAAAGAGAAATGATGTATTAGCGCGTAAAAATGCTGCCGCCTTGTGCGTCAATGCCGACAATAAGCGGCATGTCCTTGACTGTCAAGCGACGAATGGCCTCGCAGCCCAGCTCGGGGTAGGCGACCAGCTTGACGGCGGTAACGCAGCGCGCCAGCAGCGCGCCGGCGCCGCCGACGGCGCAGAGGTAGACAGCGCCGGTTTCGCGCTGTGCGGCGCAGACCTCGGCGCTACGGTTGCCCTTGCCGATGGTGGCGGCGACACCGGCGCGCAGCAGTGCCGGTGTGAAGGCGTCCATGCGCGATGACGTTGTTGGGCCGCAGGCGCCGATGATGCGACCGGGCGGCGTCGGCGTCGGGCCGGCGTAGTAGATGGCGGCGTCGCGCAGGGCAAAAGGCAGCGGCCGGCCGGCGGCCAGCGCCGCCGTCAGCGCCACGTGGGCGGCGTCGCGCGCGGTGTAGATGTCGCCCGACAACAGCAGTTGCTCGCCGGCGCGCAGGTCGGCGTGCCGCAGTTGACACACGTCAATGCTTCTCATAGCGCCTCCTAAAAATCAAAATCCCCGATCAACTCGGGGATTTTGTGTTTACTCAAGTGTGTCCTCCAGCTCCAGCGGTGTGGCCACGCCCTCGGGTCGCACGGCGTCGACCTGCCGCGCCACAATGTCGAGCATTTCGGGCGTGCTGTTGAGCATTTCGAGAAAGTGGTTGGCGCGTACGGCAATCTGTGCCGTTTCCTGCAGTGTCTGCGCCTTGACGCCGCGTAGCACCTCTTGGGCGTCGCGCAACAGCTCCTCCAGCGCCAGACGGATTTGCGCCGCGTTGAAGCGCGCTTCGCGCTCAATGGCCTCGGCGCGGTGGTAGGCCAGCGTTTCGGCGTCGTTGCCGTCGCTCATCTTCTGCTCCAGCAGCAGCAGCGCCTTGGACAGCTCGGAGACTTGGCCGCGCAAGGCGTCGGCCTCCTGCTTGGCGACAATGGCTTCGCTGCTTTGCGAGTGCAGTCTGCGTTCCAGCTGCTCGCGCAAGTCGATGTGTGCGTCAATCTGGCTGCCGAGCCGACGCACTTCAAATTCAAGATCCTTAATTTGGTTGAGGCTTTCGAGGTCGGGTTCGAGGGCGATGGGCTGTAGCTGTGGCACCTCGACTACTTTTTCCACGACGCGTTCGACGGGCACGTGCACGATTTTTTCAACCGGCACCTCGACGATTTTCTCGACAATGCGCTCGACGGGCACCTGTACAACTCGTTCGACCGGCACCTCGATGACCTTGGTGTCGCCGGCGGGTGCCGCCACGGCGCCGCCGCGTTTGAGCAGGGCGTTTTCGTCGGCCAGTCGCAGGTGTTCTTGTTGCAGTGTGGTTAGCTGCTCGCGCATCTTCTCCATTTCGCGGCGATGAGCCATGTGCAGCTTGGTGATATAGTCGGTTACGTCTTTTTTGTCAAAGCCGCCCAAGGCGCTGCGAAACAGGTGCGACGGCAGTTTCGGCTCCACACATAGCCCTCCTTTGTTTTATTTTGCGCGGTTAGAGGTAGCGCTCAAGCACTTTGGAAAAGGCGGCCTTGGATTGAACGCCGACCATGCGCTCGACCTCCTTGCCGTTTTGGAACAGCAGCAGTGTGGGAATGCTCATGACGCCATGCTGTGCGGCGATGGGGCCGTTGTCGTCGACGTTGAGCTTGCCAACAGACACCCGACCGACAAAATCGGTCGCCAACTCCTCGACGACGGGGCCAACCATGCGGCAGGGCCCGCACCACGGCGCCCAAAAGTCGATGAGCGCCAGGCCGTTGGCGGTGAACTCGGCGAAGTTTTGGGTGGTGACTTGCATTACGTTATTCATAGTAATCCTCCTGCATTCGTGATGTCGTTATCAGCCTATCACAAACAGGGTAAAGTATACGCCCGATAGCGAACAGCATATCACGCGCGGTGCTAATTGTCAACATTTGTCGCTTAGGTTATGTCACCCAACCAGCGCAGCAGACAGCGGTTGAGCAGGTGCATGTCGATGGGCTTGGAAATGTAGTCGTTGAAGCCGGCGTCGAGCAGCATTTGCTCGGTGCCGCTGATGGCGTTGGCGGTTAGCGCGACAACGGGTACAGCCGCGTTGTGGCCGCCCAGCGCGCGGATGGCGGCGGTTGTTTCAATACCATCCATATCGGGCATCATTTGGTCCATGAAAATGAGGTCGTAGCGTTTTTGGGTAACGGCCTCGAGCGCCAGCTTGCCCGACAGCACCAAATCGGGGTGGATACCATACTCGCTGAGCAGCGCTTCGGCGACCATGAGGTTAATGTCGATGTCGTCTACAACCAGCACGTTGAGGTGTTGACCACCGCTGAATACTTGCGTCGAGCGCTGCTGCTGGGGCGCTTGGCCCAGCGCGACGGGCAGCGTGACGGTGAAAACCGAGCCGTGGCCGTACTGGCTTTGTAGGCTGATGTGGCCATCAAGTCGCTCGACGATTTGTCGCGTGATGGCCAGCCCCAGTCCGGTGCCGACGACATTTTTGTTCTTGCGCAGGTCGAGCTGTTCAAAGGGCATAAACAGCTTGCCGATGTCCTTTTCGCGGATGCCGAGGCCGCTGTCGGAGACGGCGATGGTCAGTGTGCCGTTGTCATAGCCGACGTCGAGGCGCACCCAGCCTTGTGGCGTGTACTTGATGGCGTTGCTGAGCAGGTTGTTGATGACCTGCCGCAGCCGTGACTCGTCGGAGCGCAGGTAGCGCGGTACAGTGTCGGCGATGTGACAGGAAAAGGACAGATGCTTGCTTTCGGCGGCGTTGCGCGACAGCGCGGATAGGTGCTCGAGCATTTCGTAAATGTCAAAATCGGCCAGCACAAAGGACAGCTTGCCGGACTCAATTTTGGAGAAATCGAGGATGTCATTGATGATGGACAGCAGTGACTGTGCCGATTTTTCGATGTTGGCCAAATACTTCTCCTGCCGTTCGGTCAGCGCGTCCTGCCGGATGGAACCGAGTAGGCCGAGAATGGCGTTCATGGGTGTACGGATTTCATGGCTCATGTTGGCGAGAAAGTCAGACTTGGCCAGGTTGGCGCTGACAGCGTCGTCTTTGGCCTTGTACAGCTCGGTGTTGTTGTGGAACGCCAGCAGTAGGCCGGCCAGCGCGCCGTCGTCGTCGTTTACCGCCAGCAGCTTGACCTCGTAACGGTCAGGGCCGGCCACAATCTCGAGCGTCTGTTGTTTTTCCGTGTCGCCGGGGCGATGCCACGCCGACAGGCATTGCGATATCTGCGTCTGCAGCGACTCGGAGAATACGGCGGTGCCGTAGTGGGTGACGATGCCTTCAAGGGATTGGCCCTGCAGCACCGAGGCGTCGGACACGTTCAGCACCTGGGTGGCCGACTGTGTGCACAGCAGCAGCCGTGCGTCGGCGTCGAAGAAGAAGAGCACGTCGGGGTAGGCGGTCAGCAGCAGCTTGACGTACAGCTCCTGTCGCGCCTTCTCCGAGGCGATGTTTTTGTTGATGTCGTTCTGCGTCTGGGCGTTGAGCATGAAAACCTGACTGTGGCGCTCGCTCATTTTGAGCTCGCGCTGCAGTCTGTTGATGTCTTTTTCGGCGGCCTTCAGCTTGTCGGCCAGTGCGTTATATTGCTCGGCGGAAACGGTGTCGCTGTTTGGCATCAGGCTTGCGCCTCCTATCGACCGTTACTCACAGGATCAGATTGACCAGCGTGTAGTTGTGGAAGCGGTTGGACGGCATGCCGCTTTGCTGCGAGGTGGGGCAGATTTCGCCGCCGGCGTAGCCGAACATATAGGGTGTTTGCGCCGGCATTTCGGCGGCAAAGGCGTTGGCTTCCAGCAACGGGTCGCTCTGCATGGCCATGCGCCGGATGATGCAGGAGAACGAGAGCAGGCCGTTGATGGGCTGCCGGGTGACCTGATGGACAAAGGCACGCGTGCTCTCCAACACGGCCTCTTGCGTGAAGGTCGACAGCTTGACGACCGATTTGACGTCGGCGTTGCCGCGCAGCACGGCGCTGCCGTTGTCGGTAAATTGCGTCAGCACGCGCATGACGGGCACGCCGTCATAGTCGTCGCGCTTGGTAAAGTCGATGAACAGCGGCATGAAGAGAAAGTTGCTGGCGTCGTCGCTGCTTTTGGCCAGTCCGATGCTCTTGAAGTAGTCAAAGGCGCTGGTGTTGTTGATGCCGTGGATGATGGGGCCGTCGGCGTCGGTGATTTCGGCCGAGTAGGGCATCATGTTGCTCTGGTCGATGGTGGCGACGGCAAAGCGCGGGTGAATGTTGCCGTAGCAAAGCACAAAGGGCATACGGCTGGTGTAGTGGCTGCCGTTGTGCAGCGTCTCGCTCTCGGAAAAGGCGACGGTGTCGTCAAGGGCCAGCGTGCCGAACACGGGCGAGGTCGGTGCCAGCTTTGACCACACGTTGGGGTAGATGTCGCCGGCGTATTGCAGCAGAAGGGGCGGAAAAGCGAGAATGAGTGCCGGCGGACCACCGGCGTCGTCTGCCGTCTTGGCAAAGGCGGCGGCTGTCGGACCTTCGACATCGTCTTGCAAGCAGTCGGTCAGGCCGACACGGAAGGTGGCGTCATCGGCGGTGATGACAAAAATGGTCAGCAGCAGTTCGCCGGTCGCGCCGTGCACCGCCTGTGAGGCAGTGGTAACACCAACTGTTTCAAAGGGCAGGTGGCTGCAAACATAGTCAAGAACGTCGGTGTGGGTGAACTCGGCATGACACATGAGGATGCCGACCGAGTGCTCGAGCAGGCCAAAGTCGTCCAGCTGCTGCTGCAGCTGCTGCAGCGCGGCCTCGGCATCGTCCAGCTCAAAGGTGTGGAGTGAAGTACAGCGTAACACAAACCCATCTCCTTAAATCCAATATGATGCTATCGGTGCTATTATAACAGCAAGTGTTACAGAATACAACAACCCCCGCGTGTCCGCGGGGGTTGACTGCGTCGGTGTCAATGACGGTAAGGTCGTGCTATCGTTTCTTCGCCGGCCGCGCCATCTTTGCGCCGTGGGGTGCTGATGCGCCAAAATTAAAATAGGGCGCTAGCTCGGGCGCGTATGTCCATCCGTAAGGCTGTGGATCATAGACGGCCATGTGGTCCCAGAGAGCGCCTATGGCTTGCGCAAAATCCTGCTCATCTTGATAGCAAGGGCCTTGGAAGTAGAGCATGGTGCAAGGCGGCAGCGTAATGATCTCAACGCCGTCTGGCAGAGACTTGTTGTAGGTTTGCGGCACTTCCACGCCGGCGGCTGTGCGGCCGGTTCCCGGCTTAACGAGATTGTTCGGCAGGGTGAGTAGCGCAGGGGCATCCAGTTTTTCGGCGATGCTGTTTAGCAGGCCTTCCCACGCGCATCCGACCTCTTGACAAAAGGTCAAATAATCGGTTGCGTTGCTAGCGCGCAGTAGAATCAGTTTTCGTGCCGATCGTTCAACGGCCGTAACGGTCATGGTGTTCGTTGGCAGGTTTTTTGCCATGGTACTTGCGCCTTCCTTCAGTCGGTAGTAGGCGTCGACAGGATGCGGGATGTAATAGGGAACGGCTGGCGTTTCAAGCCGGTACCTGCGCGGTGTCATTGTGAACCGTCGGGCAAAGGCTCGGGTAAACCCGTCATGTGAATCAAACCCGCTATCCAAGGCGACAGTCACTACTTTGGCCGTTGAATCGCGCAGTGTTTGCGCTGCCTTGGTCAACCGAAGTGCGCGGATGACTTCAAAGGGAGTTTGTCCCACCAGTGCTTTGAAGACCCGCGTGGCGTGGTATTTGCTGTAATCGGCAGCTTGGCTCAGCGCTTCCAGCGTGATGTCCTCTTCAAAGTGGGTTTCAATATATTGCTGCATTTTGCCAACAGCAATAATTTTGTCCGTCATCTCCATCGTCGACCTCCACTGTCAGCATAGCAGGAAAAGAGAAGGAAAACTCGACTGAAATTGCGCAGACGTCAGGTACGGTATGGCGCTCTGATGCGGCCGTGAAAAAACCAAGGTGCAGGCCATAACCTGCACCTTTTGGGATCTTTTGGCACGCCTGGCGGGACTCGAACCCACGGCCTACTGCTTAGAAGGCAGTTGCTCTATCCGGCTGAGCTACAGGCGCACAACGCCTTTATCGTAGCACAGCGGGTTTGTCTTGTCAACGCAGGGTTCTTACAGCAGTTTCATGGCTCGCATCATGTTATACATGGTCTGGAAGCCCATCATGCGGTTGAATGTCTTGTTATATTCGAACTCGTTGCGGACAGTGGGTGTCATGACCTTAATGCTCATCACGTAGGCGATGGAGGTTTTGGACCAGCTGGAAAACTTGCCGACGTCGAGGGTTTTTACGGCCGGAGCATTTGATGTGTTAAGTTTGAAGTAATTCTTGGCCAGATTGGTCAGCATGACGGCGGCTTCTTCGCGCGTGATGAGGCCATAGGGATTAATGCGATTACTGCTGACGCCGTTGACAATTGAGAAGGCGTTGCACAGCAGGATGGCAGGGTGCGCGCTATCGACAAACTTGGTGGCGTCCAGCTTCTTGCCGTATTGGGCGGCCAGCTGCTTGATGCCCAGCTTACTGTGCTTTTGCATCAACTCGGAAATGAGAATGGCAAACTCGAGTCGAGTAATGCCTGCGCTGTAGTTGCGCTGCATGAAATTGGGAAGCATCTTCTTGTTCAGCAGTGTGTTGATGGCATTGTGCGACCAAGTGGCTGCCGAGCTAATCGGCTCTTTATAGCTCTTGGCAGTGACTGCTTTAAGCGCTGTGTAGTAGTCGTCGTTGTCCGAGCCGAGCCAGTAATACGATACGCCGGCCATACCCGTGTCTTTTGCAAATTGCATACGGTTGGAGAAACTCGAGACCGTTTCATAACGGATACGGTTCTTTGTGCCGTCGCTGGCAGTATAGTCGGCATAGGGCGCGTCCTCGCCGGCGCCGTTTGTCACGCCGTAGCTGACCGTTTTGCCCTTCAGCAGGTTGACACGTTCTGCCGAGGTCATGCTCCAGCCATAGTTGCCCTTGCCGATGGAGCTGAGGTTGTAGTTAACGGCATAGGAGCCTGTGCCGAACAGGATTTTCTCTCGTGGGATAAAGTAGAAGGCATAGTTTTCGTTCCGCGTCGAGTTCAGCAAGAAGGACATACCGTATTCCTTGCCGTCCTTTTTGAACGTGCCTTCGTTGTGGTTGTCGTAGTGGATCATGTGAACATAGTCGGCATATTTGCCGATGGTGGTAAAATCCTGTGCCAATGAGGGGTCGTCCGAGTGCTGTTCGCCGGTAGTGACCATAAGGATTAAGTTTTTGGCGTGCAAGGCATTGGCCAGTTTAATGATAAAACGGTTGTAGTTGGCGCGTGTCAGCTTTGGAAGCTTCAGACCGAGAAATTCACTCAGGTTTACGCCGCCATAGTTATGCGCACTGATGATTTTCATGATGTCCTGAACAAAAATGTCGGTCTTGGCAGCGTCGTTCAGAATACTTGTGACAAAGCTTGTAGAAGCCTCACCATACGACGAAAGCGACAACAGAGGGACAACGCCGTTTTTGTTGCAAGCCTCGATTGCATCGCGTATGGGTTGATTGTAATGGAAAGAGAGAACGCTGATAAAGAGGCTGGTCTTTTCGTCGACGGTAATCTGGCTCGGATTGTAGCGGTCGGCCTTCGGGAGAACCGAGTCAATCATAAAGGTGACGAAATCCAGAGAGGCGGCACGTTTTTCGATCAGACGCTGGCCGTTGTCGACATCCGTGTGAATGTAGTAGGTGTGGTTGAGAAGTTTGTCGCTCGACAACCGTTTTGTCAGGGGCGCAGGAGAAAGGGGTCGCTTCTCGGACAGGTATCGAGAGAGGAAGGGTTGCACTTGACCGCGCGTGTAGCCGGCGGTTGGCGAGACGTTAAGTCTGCCGTCCATGCTGAAGATTCCCTGTTCTACCGCCAGAGACATCATGAGTTGGACGCTGGGCGAATAGCTTCTGGCATCGCTAAACTGATAGGAGTTGACAGCGTTGAAATCGTACATGCCGCGCATCTTCGTGTAGACCTCTGCGATAAAGGCGCGGGTGGCCGGCGCTTTCCAGGAAGGAACGCTGGTGTAATAGTTGCGCTGCTTGGCCAGTGTAATGTACGGAACGGCGTAAGCGGCAGGCAGTGCGCCGGCGCTGTCCTTAATGTTGACGGCGGCGGTGGAGGTCGCGAAGCTGCAGTGGTGGAACATCAGCGCGATGAAGTCTTGGTAGGAACAGGCCGCTCCGGTGTTATAGGTAATATCCAGCTCGTTAGCGGGCAGCTTGGCCATTAAATCGCGAGCTGCTTTGCCAATGTTGCCGTTTGGATCGAGTGAAATGCACTTTTGGTAGGCGAGACGCGCTTGGTAGTACATCTTGTTGCTGCTGTGCTGGTAAGTGAGACCAAGCGACCGATGAACGTCGGCTGCGTACACAGCCAGTGTACCTTTGCCGACAATGGCGCCGGCATTGAAGTTGCAAATAAACAGGGCAGCAGCAAGGTCAGGTTTTCCGTAATAGGTGTAAAACTTCGACTTGGCATACAAGGCGATGTTGCCATTCTTAAACTGGCCGGCCAGCTTGACGAGTTGGACGCCGGTGATGGTGCCGCCCATGCTGGACACGGCCCCGAACACCGACTTGCCGACGCCGTTGTTGACGTCATTGATAATTTCCGTGATAAGGGATTTTTCTTTGGCTACAGTGGTGGTGTTAAAGGACTTGTATCCGGAAATTTTCATGGCGAACTGGAGCGCAAAGTCCTTCGAGGCGTTGCCCGCAAACGACGGGATGCTGGCGGGCAAAAAACCTGAAGCTTTGGCGTACCCGACAGCGGCGGCGTAGGCGGCCGACGGTGCGCGTCCGGCGGCGTCGGTGACTTTGGTTGAGGCGCCGGTGCTGAAATTGTAGCCGAATTGTTCCAGCAGGATACCAATCGTTTGCTCAACCGTTGCGTTGGTGGCTGTAGCCGGGAACGCTGCCTGTGTGGGCAGGAAGGCGGTCAACAGCGTGGCAACTAACAATAGGGACAGGCACTTTTTCATGTTATATCCTCCGTTAAGTAAATGTACTGGCTTGCATTTTGTGTAGTTGTATATGTTGCAAAAAAAATATCGCCACCACTTTGGACGAGTTATATGGGCATATGTTCCAAGGAAATGGTATCACAGGCGAGACAATGGCATGGCCTTTTGGGTCATGCCATTGTACGTGCTGCTAATTAGTCAAACATATCCTTGCCGGCGCCGCACAGCGGGCAGACAAAATCTTCGGGCAGATCCTCCCATTTGGTGCCCGGCGCAATGCCGGCATCGGGGTAGCCCTCGGCCTCGTCGTAGACAAAGCCGCAGACGGAACAGGTTTTAGTCATTTGATTTCCTCCTTTTTCGCGCAGTTGCACCTTACGGTACATAATTAAATCTACCATAATATTGGCTTGCTGTAAAGTGTTTGCGGGGCAGACATCGGATTTATCATTGCAGCGCGTCAGCCTTTGACAAAACGCGGCCGGTCGGCGGGCATAGAGTGGAGCGTAGGAAAAACTTACCGACCCGGCGGCCACATGAAAAGCGCGCGCCGCGCCGATACTACGCAAACAGCACCACACGGAGGTCGATGATATGCCCGATTACCAGATGATGTATCATATGCTGTTCAATCACATTACCGATACTATAGAGTCGCTGCAAATGATTCAACGGCAAACCGAGACGCTGTACATGAATAGTCCCGATCCGGAGCTGACGTTGCTGCCGGCCGACGGCGAGGGGTACGAACAAAGCTGACGCATGAAGCGTCAGCTTTTTCAGGCTGTCAAAAAAGCGCGCACCGTAAAACCAGTGTCAGAAAAGAGAGGCGGCGGCGACGTAAGGCGGCGCTTTGATTCTCGGCTAATGCTTTGCGGCGCATCGACAAGGTCGCTGCGCTTCAATGGTTTTACTTGCTGCAGAAACGCTGTCCTAGCGTACCATCGTACGCCGACGGACAGCGTTTCTTTGCCTGCGCACTTTGTTGTCAGTCTGTAGCGTGCCGGAAAACAAGTTATCGGACACGCTGCAAAGCTGACGCATGAAGCGTCAGCTTTTTGGTAGGTTAGGGCCAGAGCGGTGACGGGTACTCGCCGGCGGCGGTGAGACGATCCAGCTGCGCGACCACGTTGTCGCGGTCCTCGCGGTAGGTAAAGCCGTACCAGTGGCTGTCGGTGGGCAGCACCTTCATCTCAATTTCGCGGCTGTGAATCAGTTCGTCGATGGCGCTGGGCAGGTAGTACTCCACCTTTTCGCGGTCCTCGTCGTGGCGGTTTAGAAAGGCCGAGAACTGGCGCTCGATGAGCGGCAGGATGCCGGCATCAAAGCCAAACATGGTGCAGGACACCAGCGTATCGTTGGGCAGGTCGATGTTTTCCTCCAAATCGTGCAGCTGGCCGTTGACCATCTGCAGCTTGGTGCGCTCGGTCAGCGACAGCAGCGTGTTGTGCTCGTTGACGTCGCAGCAGGCGCGCGAGACGGAGCCAAACGAGGTCATGGTGTTTTCGGCGCGGAAGCCGACCATGCAGCAGTCGAGCGGCGGCGGTTGACGCAGCGCCGATAGATAGCCGCTGATGGTGGAAAAGGCGCCGCGTCCGTAAAAATCGTCGGCGGTAATTACGCAGAAGGGTTCGTTGACCTTGCCCAGACAGCTCATAACGGCGTGTCCGGTGCCCCACGGTTTGACGCGGTTTTCGGGCAACGAGAAGCCCTGCGGCAGGTTGTCCAGCTTCTGAAAGGCGTAGTCGACGTCAATGACTTTGGCGATTTTGTCGCCCACAACGGCGCGGAAGTCGGCGTACATCTCCTCTTTAATAATAAAGACGACGCGGCCAAAGCCGCATTGCATTGCGTCGTAGATGGCGTATTCCATTAAAATTTCGCCGGCGCGGCCGACCGGCTCAATCTGTTTCATGCCGCCGAAGCGGCTGCCCATACCGGCCGCCATGATGACTAATGTCGGTTTCATGTCCTCACCTCAGCAAAACTATATCAGAGTGTGCGGCATTTGTAAATCATTACCTGCTCGGGTCGACAAAATGCGCGCACCCACGGTCGCAGACGGGTCTGTTTTGCTTGCCGGCCGACACAAAGGGCTTGACTTTGGGTGGCTTCTTTGGTATGCTCTGATGGGTTGTAACCGTTTTGTAACCATTTGGCTTTTTGTGCCATTCTACTATAGTGCGAAAGGGGGGGTGTCGGCGTGCGACAGATTGCGATAGATCGGGACGGGACAGCGGTTTCGGGCGACCAGTCGTATGGCGGACATGCTCCCAAGGATGTCAAACGGCTGCGCAGCCATCGTCGCACGGTGGCCAAGCGTGCGCTGCGGCAGAGCTCGGCGGTGCGAGCGGCCGAGCGGCAGGAGTCATTGGCCACCACGCTGATGCTGTGGCGGCAGACCACGGTGCATCGCTTTAACGTACTGTGGCTCAAGGCAATCAAGACATTGCAACGCTTGCTGCGCGCACTGCTGTTGACACTGCGGCGTCCCTTTGTCTATGTGCAGCACCGCGTACATATTCGTGAACGCAGGAAAAACAAGCACATGCGTCTCAACGCGTTGATTTTGCTGGTTCTGGCATCGGGTATTACCATGGGTCTCGGCTTTTTCGACTTTGGTTTGGCCGTTACCTTTAACGGTGAGAAAATTGGCTTTGTGTCTGATGAAATGGTGTTTGAGGATGCGGTCAGCAACGTAAACGATCGCATTTCGCGCATGTTGCATGAGCCCTATGTGCTGGCGCCGACGGTCGCCTACAACTACTCGCTGACCGATGTGCGCGATATGTTGACGCAGACGGAGATTGAGAACATTCTCTACGCCTCGGTCGACGGGCTGTCCTTTGGCTATGCGCTGACGGTGGACAACGTGCAGATTGGCGTGTGCAGCGAAAAAGGCGTTGTCGACCGACAGGTTGAGGCGCTGCGGAATGGGCTGGCGCGCCCGGGCGTGACGGTTGACTATGATTCCGATGTCAAGGTCACGGGCACATGGGTCACAACCGAATCGATGCTTTCCGAGCAGCAGCTGGCCGAGAAGCTGAGTGCGCCGGTGCGCGAGGCGCTGACGGTCACGATGGCTGAGGGCGATACGCTGCAGTCGGTTGCGGCGGCCAATGGGTTGGATGATCTAACACTGAAAGCCTATAACCCCAGCTTGGCCGACGCCGATTATACGGCGGGTCAGGTTGTGACCATTAACCCCGAGCTGCCCGTGGTGTCAATGGCGCAGACCAGCGAGGTGCTGGTGACCGAGGTGGTGCCCTTTACGCGCGAGAGCAAGCAGGACGACACAGTCTATCAGGGCGATGTGCGTGTTACACAAGAGGGCGTCGACGGCGAGCGCCGGGTGACCTACGCGGTACGCAGCGTTAATGGTTTTGAGCAGTCGCGCACCGAGCTTGATGTGGTCACGACTCTGGCGGCAGTTCCCGAGATAACCAGTATTGGTACCAAAAAGCGGCCGCCGACCGAGCCGACCGGCACGTATATCCGTTCCTACAACGGCGTATTGACCTCCAACTACGGCTGGCGCCGCCTGTTTGGCCGTGCCAACCTGCATACCGGCGTTGACTTTGCCGGCCCGTACGGCTCGCCCATTGTCGCCAGCGACGGTGGTACCGTTGTCTTCGCCGGGTGGAAGGGCACCTACGGTTATTGCGTGATTATCGACCATGGCGGCGGACTTGAGACGCTGTACGCGCACAACAGCTCCATTATCGTGCGCGTCGGTCAGAAGGTGGCGCAGGGTCAGCAGATTGCCAAGATGGGCTCAACGGGTAAATCAACAGGCAACCACAGTCACCTGGAGTTCCGCGAAAACGGCAGGCCGGTTAACCCCTGGAAGTACTTGAAATAGCTATCATTTTGGAACACCGGTGATTGACCCTCGGGCGATTACCGGTGTTCTTTAGTGCGAATGAAATTCATTGCTCGATTGTGCAGAGGTGCAGCACAAAAGATGAGAATGAGAGAGCTCTTTGTTGCTGACATCAAGGAAATTAACAAGGAATCCGAAAACGGCGAAATAGAGGTATACTATGTGCATCATCCCAAACTGCGAGGGAAAGATGCCGTGCGTAGATTTGTTGAGAGCTGTAAGTTAGCGTAATTACTTAAAGAAACTGTATAAAGCGTGACTGTTGTTGACAGGTCAATCGGTCAATGACAAACAGTGTGAAGTCTGCTACGGAATAACATGAAACGCCGCCCAATGTGCTCTTGCACGTCAGGTGGCGTTTTTTCGATAGGGCATAGACCGTGCTACTTGCCGACGCAGAAGCGGCTGAAGATGGTGTCTACAATGCTGGCCGATACGCTACGGCCGGTGAGTTGGCCCAAGGCGTCGAGTGCGGCCTCCAGCTCACAGACGACAACGTCGGGGGTGAGGCGGACCAATGCCCGTCGCGCGTTGGTTACGGCGCTCAGTGCGCGGCCGATGGCGTCGGCCTGCCGCGCGTTGGTGATGAGGCTGCCGTCGGCGGGCAGGTCGTTTTTTGCCACGAGCGCTACCATGGCGGCGGTCAACTCGCCAAGCCCGCTGCCGGTCAGTGTTGATACAGATATGTGTGGCGTCGGCAGCGTCGACTGCTGCGGTAGGTCGGCCTTGTTGCATACGATGATGCTGTTGTCGCCGGCCAGTGACAGCACCTGATGATCCTCGTCGGTCAGTGGTTGCGCGCTGTCGAGCACGATGAGCTTGAGTGCGGCCTGTTGGGCTGCCGCACGGCTGCGCTGGATGCCCTCACTTTCTATATCGTCGGCGCTGTCATGCAGGCCGGCGGTGTCGGTTAGGGTAAACAGCTTGCCGTCCAGCCGCAGCGCTTCGCTGACGGTGTCGCGCGTTGTGCCGGCGCGCGCCGAGACGATGGCGCGGTCGTAGCCTAGCAGCGCGTTGAGCAGGCTGGATTTGCCGACGTTGGGCTTGCCGAGTATGGCAACGGGAATGCCCTCGCGCAGCAGGCGACCCTGTGTTCGGGTGGCGGCCAGCGTTTGCAGCTCGTCCTCGGCCTCGCATAGCGCGGCGGCCAGCGCTGGGTTGTCGAGGTCGGAAATGTCGTCATCGGGGTAGTCTATACAGGCGTAAAAATGGGCGCAGGTGTCGGTCAGCAGCTGCCAGACGGCGTTTAGTTCGCGTTGCAGCCGGCCTTGCAGCTGCGCGGCGGCGTTGTGCAGCGCGGCGGCGCTGGGCGCCGTGATGAGGTCGATAACGGCCTCGGCCTGCGTCAGGTCAAGGCGACCATTTAGAAAGGCGCGGCGCGTGAACTCGCCTGCCTGCGCTAGCCGTACGCCACGGCTGAACAGCAGCGACAGCAACGTGTCGACCAGTACGGGCGAGCCGTGACAGTGCAGCTCGACCGTCTCCTCGCCGGTGTAGCTGTGGCCGGCGCGCATGACCACGGCCATGGCGTCGTCAAGCAGCTCTCGGTCGGCATCGTACAGCCGGCCGCGCGACAGCAGTCGGTCGGGCAGCTGGTGCAGTTGTTGCTGCGCCGTGGGCACGAAAAAAGCGGCGGCGGCGTTGAGGGCGTCTGGCCCGCTGATACGGACGACGGCAATGCCGCCCTCACCGGGCGGCGTGGCCAGTGCGGCAATGGTATCGTGCACGCTTAACCCTCCTTTGTGGTGTGTATGGCGGTCAGCAGTGCGTCGATTTGCGTCACGGCCAGCCGGTGGCACAGTGGCTCGCCGTCCATCGCAACACCGTAGTAACCGCCCGTGCTCGACAGCAGTTGCAGTGTGTGCGTTGTGCCATCGGTAAGCGTCAGCTTGATTGTGCCGGCGGCCGTGCCCGACAGTGGCTTTTCGGTCGGCTCGGTGGTCAAATTCATGGTCTGCTCAAACAGCGCGTTGGCGTCGTTGTAGGACAGCTGCTTATCGTTTAGCGTGGTCGTCAACGCGCCGTCGGTGAGCTGGCAGCGCAGCGTGTTGGTCTGTCCGTTGAGTGCGTATTCCAGTGCGGCTGCCTGAGTCAGCTGCGCTTTCCACAGCTGTGTCTCGGCGAGGTCGGCGCACTGGATGTCGAGAAAGGTGTAGTCGCCGCCGAGGTCGATAAAGACCGTCGGCAGCCCCTGTTGCATCACATAGCGGCCGCCGGTGGCGATTGTATCGCCGATGAGCAGCGTGGCCGACCAGCCGTCGACGTCGGTTAGCGACAGCATGTAGGGGTCGTCCAGCCCGTAGCGCGCCAAATCGGCGGGGTCGTCCTCGGCAATGCCGTCAAAATTGAGCGAGGACAACGGCGTCAACAGCTCGAGGCTGAGCATATAGTTGCCGGCCAGCCAGCGTGTCGGCGCGGTTACGGCAAAGGCGTTGCCGGTGGCGCTGTGGACGTCGGGCAGGCGTTGCAGTGTAAAGCTGCCGTTGGTGCCCCGCAGCGTGCAGGTTTGCAGCCGGCCGGAAAGGTCGCCGGCGGTTTCCGGCGGCATAAATTGCAGCGTCCGCAGCTCGAACTCGCCCTTGGCAAATTGCTGTGCGACGAGGTAGGGCAAGATGAAGACGGCGTTTTTCGACGCCTCGCGGATGTAGACGCCGTAGCCGTCGCCCGACTTGTTGCCCAGCTCCAGCGTGGCGCTGTCGCCGTCGCCGTCGTGCAGCGTCCAGGTCAGTGTCGGCGCGTCAAAGCCGTAGTCGGCCAGTTTGTCGTCGGGGACATTTTGCGCCAGTAGCGTGCAGCCCTCCAGGCTCGAGGCGGCCTCAAATGACGCCAGCAACAGCTCGCTGTCGTAAGCAAAGCCGGTGCGCTGCGGAGACAGCGCGACCGTTGATTCGCCGTCGGCGTCGTACTGGCGGGTGATGGTGTAGGTGGTGCCGCGCGCGGTATAGTCGATGGCGGTGATGTCGTTGTCGTGCAGCTCAAGCGGGGACGCCTCGACGGCGGCAGAAGGCACGGGAGTGTTGGCGGGGCTTGACTTGAACATGGTGAGCAGTAGCAGCAGGCCGGCCAGTAACGCCAGTACCAGCAGTCCCGTTTTAATGTTCTTGCCCATGACCTAGCGGTGGCGGCGGCGCAGCGTCACAACGGCGCCGACCAGCAGCAGCAACGCCGGAAGCGACAGCAGCAGAACCCAAATCAGCTCTTTGTTGTCGGTGACCAGTGGCGGGTCGGACAGCGTTTTGGCCGGCACCGACAGCCCGACGCCGGGCGGCGACAGATAGCTGATGATGTGGGTCATCATTCGCTCGTTTGCGCCCGTGGTGTTGCCCGAGACGGCGGCCAGCGTGGCCGGCAGCAATGCGAGGTCGGCCTGCGAGCTTTGGCCGTTGGCGCTGTTGTACTGGCGCATCAGCGCGCCGACGACAAAGGGTCCGGCCACATCGCTCGTCTGGTCAAAGGCGTTGTCAAGGTCGCGCGACTGGCTGGTGGCCGATGAGTTCATCAGCGCAATGACAGCGCGGTTTTCTTTCTCGCCGCTGTTCCACAGCAACTCGAGCGGCGGCACGACCGATAGGATGACACGGTCGCTGTTTTGGTTGGTCATGTTGCCAAAAATCTTGTCTTCAACGATGGTGGGGACAAAGACATAGGATTGGTCGAACTGGGTGTCGAGCACCTGCCGGTAGGCGACGTCAACGCCCCAGTCGTTGAGCCAGCCGTTGAGGTTGGGTAGCTTGGTGCCGTCGGCCATGGTGAACAGCAGGCCGTTGTGGTTGCTGTTGGTGCGGGCGAAGTGGTCGGTCAGCTTGGCCAGCTCGGTCGGCGCATAGTCGGTGGCCGGCGCCGGCATGACAACCAGGTCGATGTCACCCTCCAGCTCATCGGTGCGCAGGTCGACGTCAACGACGTCGTAGTTGGCGCGCAGCAGCAGCGAGCGCACGTCCTGCTCCAGTTGATGCAGCTCGCTATTGTCGGTTGTCGCGCCGGCGTGGCCGGTGAGCAGTGCGGCGCGCGCGCTCTTTTCACTGAGCACATAGATCATGGCCGAGTCGATGGCCGCTTCGCTGATGACGGTGATGTCGGTTGCCTGCACGGTGGCCGAATCGTCGTCAAGCTCGGGCATGACAAACAAATCGCCCTTGTAAATGACCTTGAATTTGCCGCTCTCGGGGTTGGTGACCACGATGCAGCCCTTGTCGGTGTACGGGTACACCGCGCGGCAGTCCTCGACAAATGACGGGTCGAGGTCGGGGTCGACGTACCTGACGCTGACGCGGCCGTCGCTGTAGGCGACATAGCGCTTGAGCTGCTCGTAGTAGACGAGCGACAGGCTGTCGCCCTGCATCTCGGACTCGGGCATCAGCACGGTGATTTCAATGCGTGACGGCTCACGGTTAAGGTACTCCTGCGTCTCGCCCGACAGCTCGTAGCGCTGGTCGGCGGTGAGGTCGAATTGCAGGCCGAAGGCGTCGGAAATGCTATTGGCAATCAGGTTGACCAGCAGCAGTGCGGCGATGAAGATGGCGGCGTAGACAGCCGTCTGTACGGAAAATTTCAGCTTGTTACTCATGGTCGCACCGCCTAATTCCAGCGTTTCTTTTCCAGCGCGCGGGCGCTGAAAAAGAGAAACAGAGCGCAGGCCGACAGGTAGAAGACGAGGTCGGACAACGAAAAGATGCCGCGCGCAAAGAGGTCGTAGCGGCGAAAGAGCGACAGTGCGGCGACAACGCCGTTGGCGCTGTGCAAAAAGCCGGAGGTGGCGTTGGCGGTGACGGTGTCGATGAGGTAGAGCACGAGCAGCAGCCCCAGCGTTGACAGCGCGGCCACCAGTTGATTTTGCGTCAGCGCTGACATGCAGGTGCCGATGCTGATAAAGGCGGCGCCGGCACAAATCAGCGCCAGATAGCTGCTGATGAGGGCGGCTTGGTTGAGCACACCGGCGCTGGCGACAATCAGCGGCCATACCAGCGTCAGCAGCAGCGCCAGCAGGTAGATGGAGAACGCGGCCAGAAACTTGCCCAGCACCAGATCGATGACACGCACCGGCGCGGTGAGCAGCAGGCGGTCGGTTTTTTGCTTATACTCCTCGGCAAAGAGGCGCATGGTCAGCAGCGGTGTGGTGAACATGAGTAGCGTAATGACAAAGGAGAAGGTGTAGGCCAAATCGGAACTGTTTTGGGCGATGTTGTTGCTGAGAAAGCTGAGTGAGCCGGTCAGCAAAAAAGCGGCTAGGTAAATGTAGCCGAGCGGGGTGGTGAAATAGCTGCGCAGGTCGCGGCGAAAAACAGCGTTCATAGTGCTTGGCCTCCTTCCTCGCCGCCGATGAGACGCACAAATACGTCCTCAAGTGTGCTGTTTTCGGCGGTTAGCTTGAGAATGGGCAAATTGGCCTTGGCCAACGCATCGAACAGCGGCTTGCGCAGGTCGACGCCGGCGTCCGCCGTCACGGCGTAGTCGTTGGTGTGCGGCTCCTGTTGGTCAAGCAGCGCGCAAGCTGACACGCCGTCAAGATTTTTGAGCAGGCTGAGCGCTGTTTTGGTTGGCCCGGGCAGGCGCACGATTAGGCGCGAGCCGCCGGTTGCCAGCTCGTCGGGTCGGCCGTCAGCCACGATTTTGCCGGCGTTCAGCACCAGCACGCGTTGGCAGACGGCGCTGACCTCGGGCAGAATGTGGGTCGACAGAATGACCGTGCGCTGCTTGCCCAGCTCGCGGATGGTGGCGCGCACCTCTTTTATTTGCAGGGGGTCAAGGCCGACGGTCGGCTCGTCGAGAATGAGCAGGTCGGGGTCGCCCAGCAGCGCCTGCGCCAGCCCTACGCGCTGTCGATAGCCTTTGGACAGGTTGCCGATGACGCGGGTCAGCACGTCGTGCACGCCGGCCAGCTCGGCCGAGTGCGTGATGGTGCGCTTGGCGGCTTGGCCGGTGATGCCTTTGAGGCGTGCGGCAAAAAACAGGTATTCGCGCACTGTCATTTCGGTGTAAAGCGGCGGGTGCTCGGGCAGGTAGCCGATGCGGCGCTTGGCCGCTTGCGGGTCGGTCAGCATATCAATGTCGGCAATGCTGACGCTGCCGCTGTCGGGCGAGAGATAGCCGGTCAGCAGGTTCATGGTGGTTGTTTTGCCCGCGCCGTTGGGGCCGAGAAAGCCGACAATTTCGCCGCATTCAATGGTGAAGCTGACATCGGCGATGCCGCGGCTGGCGCCGTAGCTTTTGGTCAGCTTGTCAACGCAAATCACAGAAAATTCCTCCTTTGGAGCCGTGTGTGCGGCTCTATTGTATGCGCGCGCGGAAAGCTTGTCAAATTCGTTTACAAACGGTGTCGTTTTTGGTATACTGACTTGAATTGGGGTGAGTGTGTGGACGGGTATATCAAGACTATGCGCGCCAAAATCGGGCACGAGCGACTGGTGTTTGTCGGCGCGGCGGTATTGCCGGTGCGTGGACGTCAGGTGCTGTTGCAGCGCCGCAGCGACAATGGGCTGTGGGCGGGGCACGGTGGCTGCGTTGAGGTCGGTGAGGTCGTTGAGGATGCCGCGCGGCGCGAGCTGTTGGAGGAGACGGGGCTTGTCGCCGGTCGGCTGACGTTGCTGGATGTCTTTTCCGGCGAGCCGCATTTGTATACCTATCCCAACGGCGACGAGGTTTATGTTGTCTGCGTCGCCTATGTTTGCCGCGATTTCGAGGGTGAGCCGACGGTTGACGGCAACGAGGTGAGCCAGCTGCAATGGTTTGACCTCGATGCGTTGCCGCAGGACGTGTTTCCGCCCGACTGTGCGATGCTGGCCAAATTGGCGCAGCTGTGGCGCGATGGTGGGTTGGACTGAGCGAAAAGGAGAAAAAAATGAAAGTATTGCGCATTGGTATTGTGGGGTACGGAAACATTGGGCGCGGCGTGGAAAAGGCGCTGCACAACGAGCCGGACATGGAGCTGGCGGCGGTCGTTACGCGCCGCGAGCCTAAGTCGTTGTCGATTGCCACGCCGGGCGTGCCGGTTATCGGCGTTGAGGCGGCGCTGGAGCGCAAGGATATTGATGTGATGATTTTGTGCGGCGGTTCGGCCACCGATCTGATCGAGCAGGGTCCGCAGTTTGCCGCAACATTTAACTGCGTCGACAGCTTTGACACCCATGCGCGTATTCCCGAATACTACGCGGCAGTCAACGCTGTAGCCACCAACACGACGGCTATGATTAGCTGCGGTTGGGATCCCGGCCTGTTTTCCCTGATGCGCGTGCTGGGCGGCGCCTTTTTGCCCGTTGGCTGCGATGCCACGTTCTGGGGCGAGGGCGTTTCGCAGGGTCATTCCGATGCGTTGCGGCGCATTGAGGGCGTGGTCGACGCCACGCAGTACACCGTGCCCATTGCCGAGGCCATGAAGCTGGCGCGCGAGGGCAAGGCCGACCAGCTGGACACGCGTGACAAGCATCGCCGGCTGTGCTATGTCGTGCTTGAGGAGGGTGCCGACGAGGTGGCGGTGCGCCGCGAAATTGTCACGATGCCCAACTATTTTGCCGACTACGAAACTGAGGTGCAGTTTGTCAGTCAGGCCGAGCTTAATGCCAACCATAAGAAGATGCCGCACGGCGGCTTTGTCTTCCGCAGCGGCCGCACCGGCACAAGCAAGCAGCTGATGGAGTTTTCGCTCAAGCTGGACAGCAATCCCGAGTTTACCGGCAGCGTGCTGGTGGCCTGCGCGCGCGCGACGGCGCGGCTGGCGCAAGCGGGAAAGTACGGTGCGGTGACGATGCTGGATGTGCCGGTGGGCGCGTTCTCGCCCTTTAACGGCGCGCAGCTGCGCGAGAATCTGCTGTAAGTTCTCGATTTGTACGAAAGAGGGTTTTGTCTATGAAGCCTGTGAATGTAATTGGTATCGGCTACATCGGGTTGCCGACCTGTTTGATGCTGGCGGCGCATGGCACCGATGTGGTGGGCACCGATCTCAACGCGCGGTTGGTCGACCGGCTCAACGGCGGTGAGCTGACCTTTGAGGAAAAAGGGTTGCCCGAGCTGTTTGAACAGGCTAAGGCCCATGTCAGCTTTTCGACCCGGTACGCCGCCACCGATTTCTATATCATCGCTGTGCCGACGCCCTATGTCAAAGAAAGCAAGAAAATTGACGCCAAGTATGTGGTGTCGGCGGTGCAGTCGGTGCTTGCTGTCTGCGACGAGGATGCTATTATCTGCGTTGAGTCGACCATTTCGCCGGGCACGATTGACAACTTCGTGCGGCCGTTGGCAGAGCAGAGCGGCAAGCGCGTGCATTTGGTGCACACGCCTGAGCGTATTGTGCCGGGCAATATGGTGTATGAGCTGGTGCATAACAGTCGCACCATAGGCGCCGACGAGGCGGCCGCAGCCGCGCGCGTCGAAACGCTGTACAGCACCTTCTGTCAGGGCGAAATTGTCAAGACCGACATTCGTACCGCCGAGATGTCCAAGGTGGTTGAGAATACATTCCGTGATATTAACATCGCTTTTGCCAATGAGTTGTCGCGCATTTGCCATCGTGAGGGCATTGACGTGCGCGAATTGATTGCTGTCGCCAACCGCCATCCGCGCGTTGATATCCTGTCGCCGGGTCCGGGTGTGGGTGGGCACTGCATTAGTGTCGACCCCTGGTTTTTGGTCGGCGATTACCCCGACATCACGCCGGTCATTACGGCGGCGCGGCAAGTCAACGACGGCCAGCCCGCCTTTGTCATTGAGCGCGTGCGCGAGATTATGGCGGCTAAGGGCATAAGTGACTGGTCGCGTGTCGGGTTGTATGGCTTGACCTATAAGCCCAATGTCGACGACGTGCGCGAGAGCCCGGCGCTGCAGATGCTGGAATGTATGGATGAGCAAGGGCTGGAGTTGCCGGTCTGTTACGACCCGTTCGTGACCGATACGTTGTCGGCTCGTCAGGTGCATGACTTTGATGCGTTTTTGGCGGCCAGTGATTTGGTTGTCGTGCTGATGGGACACCGGCAGATTAAAGAAAAAGCCGCCCTTCTTGGCGGCAAGATCGTATTTGACACCTGTGCCGCGTTGGGCGGACAAGCGGAGTTTATGCTTTAGCAATCGTTTCGCAGCGACGCAAAGAACCGCTGCAGCACGTCGGCGCACTCGTCTGCCAGTATGTCGGGCGTGACGGCCAGCTTGTGCGGCAGCGGGTATTCAAAGAGGTGCAGCACGCTGGACAGCGCGCCCGCCTTGGCGTCACGGGCGCCGTAGTAAAGGCGCGGAATTTTGGCGTTGAAAATGGCGCCGGCGCACATGGGGCAGGGCTCAAGCGTGACATAGAGGGTGCAGTCGTCCAGCCGCCAGCGGTTGAGCGTTTGGCAGGCGGCTGTGATGGCGTTGATTTCGGCGTGGCCGACGGCGTTTTGTTCGCGTTCACGGCTGTTGCGGCCCTCGCCGACCACCGTGCCGTTGCAGACGACGACGCAGCCGACCGGCACCTCGCCCTCGGCGGCGGCCAGCTCGGCCAGCGCCAGCGCCTGACGCATATAGTGCTCGTGTTGTGTCATAGCGCAACACCCGCCGGTGACAGGCGTGACAGCGCGTCGTGGCGCAGCAGCAAGCGACCGTGTTCGTTGAGCAGCGCCAGATTGACGCGTGGCCACAGCGTGGAGTATTCCTGCAACGCCAGCCACGGCTGGCCGGTCAACACCAGAATGAAAGTGTTGTTGTACTGGTAGAGGCAGGCGGGTCGCTGGGTCGCGCCCAGCGTTGTGACCGCGTCAAGCAGCGTGTCGAGGGAGTCGAAGACGTAGGCGACGCGCGGCAGTTCCAGCTGCGCCAGCACCAGAACGCCGCCGTTGCCGGCAAAGATTTCGATGCGTGTCGGGCGCGCGTGCGGCTGGCCTGTTTGCAGTAGTGCTTTATCCAGCCAGTTACGCGCCTGCACGTCGTCAAATTGTTCGTATGTAAGGCCTTGTTGTTGCAGCTCGTGCGGCTCGACGACAAGCGCCAGCGCCGCAAGGCCGTGCTGTTGAATGGTCATGGGCAACCCCCGCCTTTCTTTAGACAGTATAGCCGATTGATGTCCGTTTGAAAAGTCACAAAGTTTGGAAGTGAGTGATTATGGCGTTTCGTGTTGTTCGCGTGGGCCGCTGTCCCAGCACCATGGAGGTGGCGCGTGAGCTGGCCAAGGCCGGTGTCACGGGCGATACCTGTGTGGTGGCGGAGTCGCAGACGGGTGGGCGCGGCCAATTTGATCGCCGTTTTTTTTCGCCGGAGGGCGGACTGTATGTGACGCTGCTGATACGCACCGAGCGCGCACCGCTGGAGCTGACGCACATGACGGCCTGCACCGGCGTGGTGCTGTGTGACGCCATCTGTGCAATGACCGGCGTGCGGCCGGATATTAAGCCGGTTAATGATGTGCTGTACAAGGGTCGCAAGCTGGCGGGTATTTTGACCAACATGGTGAGTGTTGGCGACAAGGTCGACAGCTTGACCATTGGCATAGGTGTCAATATCATGGAACAGCAATGGCCGGAGGAGCTGGCCGACGTGGCCGGGTCACTGGAGGCTGCGACGGGGCAGACGATTGACCGCGAACAGTTGCTGACGCTTGTCTTATCGGGCATGGAGCAGTTGTTGGCGGCGGACGACCCCGAGCCGTGGCTGACGCGCTATGAGCGCTATCGCATAAAAGTCGACTGATAGGGAAAACCTACCTGTGATTACTTGCGGGGAGGTTTTTTTGTTGCCGGACAGGAAGCTTTCATTTAATGACATGGCCGAGGCGGGCGCGCCCGATTTGCCGCTGGGACTGGGTATGGGGTTGGCGCAGTCGCCCAAGGCGCTGCACACCTATGCCAATCTGAGCAATGAGCGCAAGGCGGCGCTGGTGCAGTATATCCAGAACCGCCGCAACGGCGCTGAGGCGCAGCAGGTGGTGGATAGCGCCATTGAGCGGTTGGGTGCCGCCGACACAGGGTTTTTCTAATGGAGGCGGTTAGGTATCCGCTGGAGTTTGTCATGGGCGGCGCCGGCTATGTGGCCATTGAGCTGCTTTACCGGCGTCGCAGCCACATCAGTATGTTTGTGGCGGGCGGACTCTGCTGTTGGCTGTTGCTGGCGCTGGCCGCCTGGCCGCTGCCCTTTGTCGCTAAGTGTTTGCTGGCCGGGCTGGGCATTACAGCGGTCGAGTTTGTCGTCGGCTGCGTTGTTAATTTGTGGCTCAAGCTGAACGTGTGGAGTTATGCCGACCAGCCGCTTAATCTGCTGGGGCAGGTGTGCCTGCCCTACACGCTGGCGTGGTGCGGCTTGAGTGCGGCTGTGTTTTGGTTGGTGCGTGTGGCGACGGCCATTGGCAGTATGAGCTAATGCCGTCGCCGGGCATACTATTATAATGGAGAGGTGAGTGATTTGAAAGTTTTAGCGACATGGAACCCGCTGTGGCTGGCGCTGCTGGCGGGGTTGTTTACTTGGGGCGTGACGGCGGCGGGTGCCGCCATGGTGTTTTTCTTTAAGCGGCTACGCGAGCGGCTGACCAACGCGATGCTTGGGTTTGCCGCCGGTGTGATGATTGCAGCTTCCTTTTGGTCGTTGCTGGCGCCGGCCATCGAGCGCAGCGAGCATATGGGACGGCTGGCTTTTTTACCGGCCTTGATTGGTTTCTTGGCTGGCGGCTTCTTTTTGTGGGCGCTGGACAAGTTGATTCCTCACTTACATATGGGTCCCGACTCGCAGGCCGAAGGTCGACCGTCGAAGGTGCCACGCCAGCTGCTGCTGGTGCTGGCCATTACCATGCACAACATTCCCGAGGGGCTGGCCGTCGGCGTGGCGTTTGGCGCAATTGCCAAGGGCGATACCGCGGCGCTGGTGTCGGCGCTGGTGCTGGCTATGGGCATTGGGCTGCAAAACTTTCCCGAGGGCGCGGCGGTGTCAATTCCCATGCGGACGGCGGGCTACAGCCGCCGCAAGAGCTTTATGTACGGACAGCTGTCGGCGATTGTCGAGCCCATCTTTGCCGTCATCGGCGCGCTGCTGGTGACGGTTGTTACGCCCGTGCTGCCCTATGCGCTGGCGTTTGCCGCCGGAGCCATGATTTTTGTAGTGGTCGAGGAGTTGATTCCCGAGTCGCAGCTGGGCAAGGGCGCCGACCTGTCGGCCATCGGCACGATGTTGGGTTTTGCGCTGATGATGACGTTGGATGTCGCGCTGGGATAAAAAAGAAAGAAAAACCGAAAAAAGCTTGACAGGGCGCTCGTGTGGTTGTATACTACTCGAGCGTCTCTCTATGGGAGAGGTATGTCCATGCCGTGAAAACGGCGTGGGAGCAGCGATCCGAGAGATTGCCGCTTGTCCTTGTCAGACTAGCGGGTAACTCGCGGGGAGCCAGCCCGAATATCGGGCGACACGACTGCCGACACCCGGCAGGTCACTGCCGGTTTTCATACCGCGCAGAGCGACACGCACGGGAGAGTGGCAGCGAAAGACAAGGAGGAAAAAACATGAGCGCATCCAAGGACGTCATCCGCATCCGACTCAAAGCCTATGACCACCAGCTGGTCGACCAGTCGGCCGAGCGCATTGTTGAAACGGCAAAGCGTTCCGGTGCAACGGTCAAGGGCCCCATTCCGCTGCCGACGCAGAAAGAGGTCATCACCATTCTGCGCGCTGTCCACAAATACAAAGACAGCCGTGAGCAGTTTGAGCGCCGCACCCACAAGCGCATTGTTGACATCCACCGCCCGACGGCCAAGACCACCGAAGCGCTTCGCTCGCTGGACTTGCCGGCCGGTGTTGAGATTGAGATGAAGATCTAGCTCGCACTCTACTAAAAAAGCGCACCCGCGCTTGGGACGGCAGTCTGCCCCGTGCAGATACGGCGTCTCGGCGCATCACCATATTCGCGTATCCCGCACTGCGGTCATGTTGGCGCATCGCGTCAACCAATAACCGGACATGACGCTTTGGAAACCGTTACTTTCCATCGGGTCCGCTGTCTGTAATCAGGAGGAAAACAAGCCATGGAAAAAGCCATTATCGGCCGCAAGGTCGGTATGACGCAGATCTTTGACGAGACCGGCAAAGTCATCGGCGTCACCGTTATTGAAGCAGGGCCCTGCATTGTGACGCAGGTGAAAACCCTCGAGCGTGACGGCTACAGCGCCGTGCAGCTCGGCTTCCAGGAAGTCAAGGAGTCGAAGCTGAGCAAGGGCGAGCTGGGCCACTCCAAGAAAGCCGGCGTCGCGCCGCTTAAGCATCTGCGTGAGTTCAAGCTGGCCAATGCCGAGAGCATGAAGGTCGGCGACACCGTTGCTGCCGACACCTTCGCCATCGGCGATCGCGTTGACGCCACGGGTACCAGCAAGGGTAAAGGTTACGCCGGTGTTATCAAGCGCCACGGCGCGCACCGCACACCGATGGCCCACGGCGGCGGCCCCGTCCACCGTCATCAGGGTTCTATGGGCGCCAACTCTGACCCCAGCCGCGTCTTTCCGGGCAAAATCATGCCGGGTCACATGGGCAGCGAGCAGGTCACGGTGCTTAACCTCGATGTCGTGCGTATTGACCCCGAGCTCAACCTCATCGCCGTGCGCGGCGCCGTGCCCGGCCCCAAGGGTAGCCTGGTCACACTGCGCAACAGCGTCATCAATAAGTAGAAAGGAGAGTCACCATCATGCCGAAAGCTAAGATTTACGACATGACCGGCAAGGCCGTCGGAGACGTGGAGCTCTCCGAAGCTGTGTTTGGCATTGAGCCCAACGCCGCCGCTTTGCACAGCGTCATTACCGCACATCTCAACAACAAGCGTCAAGGCACGCAGAGCACGCTGACCCGCGCCGAGGTTTCGGGCGGCGGCCGCAAGCCGTGGCGTCAGAAGGGCACCGGCCGCGCCCGTCAGGGTTCGACCCGCAGCCCACAGTGGACACACGGTGGTATCGCGTTTGGCCCCAAGCCGCGCAGCTACCGCACCACCACCAACCGCAAGCTGCGTCGTTTGGCGCTCAAGAGTGCGCTGTCGATGCGCGCCAACGAAAACCAGATTATCGTCATCCGCGACCTCAATCTGGAGGAAATCAAGACCAAGTCGATTGTCACGTTGCTGCAGGCGCTGAACATCTCGGGCAAAGCGCTGATTGTCACCGACGAGCCGCGCGTCAACGTTTACAAGAGTGCCCGCAACATCGCCGGTGTCAACGCCACGTTTAGTGGCGTGCTCAACGTCTATGACGTGATGAACGGCACGACGCTGCTGCTGGACGAGCAGGCCTTGAAAAATATCGAGGAGGGCTACGCTCAATGAAAAACAGCTATGACGTCATCCTCGCGCCCGTCATCACCGAGCAGGCGATGAGCGAAGTGGCCGCGAAAAAGTACGTGTTCAAAGTCGCGCGCGATGCCAACAAGATTGAAATCAAGCGTGCCGTCGAGGAAATCTTCGGCGTCGACGTGCTCAGTGTCAACACGCTGAACATGCAGGGCAAAGAGAAACGCCAGGGCGCCCACATCGGCCGCCGCAGCGCGTGGAAAAAAGCCATTATCCGTTTGCAGCCGACCTCGAAGACCATTGAGTTCTTCGAAGGCATGGTGTAAGGAGGGTTTGTGAGTTATGGCAGTAAAAACATATAAGCCGACTACGCCCTCGCGTCGTCACATGACAAGCAACAGCTTTGAGGGTCTGGACAAGAAACGCCCCGAAAAAGCGTTGACCGAGGTGCTTAAAAAGAGCGGCGGCCGCAACAGCTATGGCCGCATCACCGTTCGCCACCACGGCGGTGGCGAAAAGCGCAAATATCGTATCATCGACTTCAAGCGCAACAAGCTGGATGTCGGCGGTAAGGTCATCGCGCTGGAGTACGATCCCAACCGCAGCGCCAACATCGCGCTGCTGGAGTATGAAGATGGCGTTCGCGTCTACATTCTGGCTCCGGTCGGCTTGACGCAGGGTGACGTGGTTTACTCGGGCGCCGGCGCCGACATTAAGCCGGGCAACTGCCTGCCGATTGCCAACATCCCGCTGGGTACGTTTATCCACAACGTGGAGCTGTATCCGGGCAAGGGCGGTCAGCTGGTGCGAAGCGCCGGTAACGCCGCGCAGCTGATGGCCAAGGAAAACGGCATGGCGCAGGTGCGTTTGCCGTCGGGCGAGGTGCGTATTGTGCCGCTCAACTGCAAGGCCAGCATCGGACAGGTCGGCAACATCGAGCATGAGAACATCCACATCGGTAAGGCTGGCCGCAAGCGTCACATGGGCGTGCGTCCCACCGTTCGCGGCTCGGTTATGAACCCCTGTGACCACCCGCACGGCGGCGGCGAAGGCCGCAGCCCGATCGGTCGTCCGGGTCCGGTTACCCCGTGGGGCAAGCCGACACTGGGCTACAAGACGCGCAAGACGCGCAACAAGACCGATAAGTTCATTGTCAAGCGTCGCAACGCCAAGTAAGAAAGGAGTACGGGAACATGAGCAGAAGTATTAAAAAGGGTCCCTTCGCTGCCCCGCATCTCCTGAAAAAGGTCGATGTGATGAACAAGGCGGGCGAAAAGAAAGCCATAAAAACATGGTCGCGTGCCAGCACCATTTTCCCGCAGTTTGTGGGACACACCTTTGCCGTGCATGACGGTCGCAAGCACGTGCCGGTCTATGTGACCGAGGATATGGTCGGCCACAAGCTGGGCGAGTTTGCTCCGACGCGTACCTTCCGCGGTCACGCCGGTTCAAAGTCGTCGGGCAGGTAGGAGGTAGAGTGTAATGGAAGCTAAAGCTCATCTGCGCTACTGCCGTATCTCGCCCCGGAAGGTGTCGATTATCTGTGACATCATTCGCGGTAAGGATACCAAGCAGGCGATTGCCATTTTGAAGCACACGCCCAAGGCGGGCTGCGAGCCGCTGCTCAAGCTGCTCAACAGTGCCATTGCCAACGCGGAAAACAACCACAACATGAGCGCTGACAACCTGTATGTTAGCCAGGTGTTTGCCAATCCCGGTCCGATACTCAAGCGCATTATGCCGCGCGCGCAAGGCCGGGCGTTCCGCATCAACAAACGCAGCTGCCACATCACTGTGGCGGTCAGCGAAAAAGCGTAAGGGGAGGCTTGCACATGGGTCAGAAAGTTAATCCGCACGGTCTGCGTGTCGGCGTCATCAAAGGATGGGACTCCCGTTGGTACGCTGCCAACAAGAATGTCGGCGACCTGCTGGTCGAGGACTACAAAATTCGCGAATACCTGAAGAAAACGCTGTTCAATGCCGGCGTACCGCGCATCGAAATTGAGCGTGAGAGCGTTAAGGTGCGCATCTTTGTGCACTGCGCGCGTGTCGGCGTTGTCGTCGGCCGTGGCGGTCAGGACATTGAAGTGCTGCGCGCCAAGCTGGAGAAAATGATCAACAAGCCGGTTGACCTCAAGATTGTTGAGATTAAGCAGCCGGAAATGAACGCTCAGCTGGTGGCCGAGAGCATCGCCGCTCAGCTGGAGAAGCGCATCTCCTTCCGCCGCGCCATGAAGTTTGCCATGGGCAAGACCATGCGTCTGGGCGCGAAGGGCATCAAGACGATGTGCAGTGGTCGTCTCGGCGGCGCTGAAATTGCGCGTACCGAGCACTACCACGAAGGCACCATTCCTCTGCAGACGTTGCGCGCCGACATCGACTATGGCTTCTGGGAAGCCAAGACGACCTACGGCCGCATTGGCGTAAAGGTTTGGATTTACAAAGGCGAAGTGCTGACCATGGGCAACCGCATGGGTCCGCGTGTCATCGAAGCGCCGCGTCCGCGTGACGAGCGCCGCCGTGATCGCGACGACCGCCGTGGCGGTGGCTTTAACAAGGGTCCGCGCCGCGACGACCGTGGCCCGCGCCGTGACGGCCCGGGTGGCGGCTTTGGCAATCGCCCGCAAGGCGGCGGTGGCTTCGGCAATCGTCCGCAGGGTCCGGGTACCGGTTTTGGTAACCGTCCGCAGGGTGGCGGCTTTGGCAATCGCACGCAAGGCCCCGGCACCGGCTTTGGCAACCGTCCGCAGGGCGGCTTCAGCCCGCGTCCGGCCGCGCCTCGTCCCGCTGCTCCCGCCGCGCCCGCGACACCAGCTCCTAAGGAAGGAGGCAACGACTAACCATGTTGATGCCTAAGAGAGTCAAGTATCGCCGTCAGCAGCGCGGTCGCCTTACAGGTAAGGCCACGCGCGGCAACACGGTGTGCTATGGCGAGTACGGTTTGATGACCACCGAGCCGGGCTGGATTACCAGCAACCAGATCGAGGCCGCCCGTATCGCCATGACCCGTTACGTCAAGCGTACCGGTAAAGTTTGGATTAAGATTTTCCCGCACAAGCCGGTGACACAGAAGCCTGCCGAGACCCGAATGGGTTCCGGTAAGGGCTCGCCGGAGTACTGGGTGGCTGTTGTCAAGCCGGGCCGTATCATGTTTGAGATGGCCGGCGTGCCGGTTGACGTGGCCCGTGAGGCCATGCGTCTGGCGTCGCACAAGCTGCCTGTCAAGTGCAAATTCGTTGTCAGAGAGCAAGCAGAGACTGGCGGTGAGCAGGCATGAAAGCTGTTGATTTGAGAAGTCTGTCGGGAGCGGAGCTGTCCAACAAGCTGTCCGACCTGAAAAAGGACCTGTTCCAGCTGCGTATGCAGCACGCCACCAACCAGCTTGACAACCCGCTGAAAATTAATGCCGTCAAGCATGACATCGCCCGCGTTAAGACCGTGATCCGCGAAATCGAACTGAAAGGCCAGGAGGGTTAAGCTATGAGCGAAACAACAAGAGCTTTTCGCAAGACCATGACCGGCCTTGTGGTCAGCAACAAGATGGACAAAACCATTGTCGTGGCCATTCAGGACCGCGTGAAGCACCCGATGTACAACAAGTACATCAAGCGCACCTATAAGCTTAAAGCCCACGATGAGCAGAACCAGTGTGACATCGGCGACAAGGTCAAGGTCATGGAGACCCGCCCGCTGTCCAAGGACAAGCGCTGGAGATTGCTCGAAATCGTGGAAAAAGTGAAATAAAGCTGGGTATTGTAAGGAGGAACTGAAACATGATTCAACAGGAATCTACGCTCAGAGTCGCCGACAATACCGGCGCCAAAGAGTTGAAATGCATTCGCGTGCTCGGCGGTTCCGGCCGCAAGTACGGCAGCATCGGTGATGTTATCGTCTGCAGTGTTCGCCGTGCCGCTCCCGGCGGTGTGGTGAAAAAGGGCGAGGTTGTCAAGGCCGTGATTGTGCGCACCGTCAAGGGCGTCCACCGCGCCGACGGCAGCTATGTCCGCTTCGATGAAAACGCCGCCGTCATCATCAAGGACGATCAGAACCCGCGCGGCACGCGTATCTTTGGCCCGGTGGCCAGAGAATTGCGTGACAAGGATTACATGAAGATCCTGTCGCTCGCGCCTGAAGTCATTTAGCCGAGAGTTGAGGGAATTAGAGTATGAAGATTAAAAAGAACGATACCGTTGTCGTGCTCTCCGGCAAAAGCAAGGGCGTTAAGGGCAAGGTGCTGGAAACGGTGCCGACCAAGGACATGGTCGTGGTTGAGAAGGTCAACATCGTGACCCGCCACACCAAGCCGCGTCGCCAGGGCGATGCCGGCGGGCTGCTGAAAAAAGAAGCGCCCATCTACGCCTGCAAGGTCATGTGCATCTGCCCCAAGTGCGGGCAGGCGACACGGATCGGAGCCGCCTTTGACAAAGAGGGCAACAAATCCCGCATTTGCAAAAAATGCAAAGAAATGATGTAAGGAGGGGATGACATTATGGCTCGTTTGAAGGATATTTACAACGCCGAAGTGGCTCCCCAAATGATGAAGAAGTTCAGCTATAAAAGCGTTATGCAAATTCCCAAGCTGGACAAGATTATCATCAATGTCGGTTGCGGCGACGCCCGCGACAACGCCAAGATTTTGGACGCGGTGGTCGGCGATATTTCGACCATTACCGGCCAGAAGGCGGTCGTTACCCGCGCCAAAAAGTCGGTTGCAAACTTCAAGGTGCGTCTCGGTATGCCGGTTGGCGTCAAGGTGACGCTGCGCGGCGCTCGTATGTGGGAGTTTTTAGACCGTTTGTTTAACGTGGCGCTGCCCCGTGTCCGCGACTTCCGCGGCATTAACGGCAACGCGTTCGACGGCCGTGGCAACTACGCGCTGGGCATTAAGGAGCAGCTGATTTTCCCCGAAATCGACTACGATAAGATCGACAAGATCCGTGGTATGGACATCGTCATCTGCACCACCGCGCAGAACGACGAAGAGGGTCGCGAGCTGCTGTCGCTGCTTGGCGCGCCGTTCAAGGCTTAGGGAGGAGAGGCAACATGGCTAAGAAATCAATGATTCTCAAGCAGCAGAAACCGGCGAAGTTTTCCACCCGCGCCTACACACGCTGCAAAATCTGCGGTCGCCCGCACTCGTGCCTGCGCGATTTCGGCGTTTGCCGTATTTGTTTCCGCGAGCTGGCCTACAAGGGCCAGATTCCCGGCGTTCGTAAGGCCAGCTGGTAAGACCTGCAACTTGACCCCGCGATTCAACGCAAGCGGACAAGAGTGTCGACTGTGCCATACCCACGGCATACTCCTGCTGTGAGATTGGGGCCGACGCTGACTATCCGCTGACGACAAGGAGGAAAAATTATGCACGTTACCGATCCCGTCGCCGACATGCTGACGCGCATTCGCAACGCGAGTGCCGCCCGCCACGAAACGGTTGACATCCCTGCCAGCAAATTCAAGAAGGCCATTGCCGACATTTTGCTGCAGGAAGGCTATATCAAGAACATTCAGAGCATCGCCGACAGCGGCCAGGGCATCCTGCGCGTCACGCTGAAGTACGATGCCGCCAACGAGCGCGCCATTACCGGTATTAAGCGCGTTTCAAAGCCGGGCCTTCGTGTTTACGTCGGCGCCGAGGAAATGCCCAAGGTGCTCCGCGGTTTGGGCATTGCCATTGTCTCCACTTCGAAGGGTATCATGACAGACAAGAAAGCACGCGCCGACCATGTGGGCGGCGAAGTGCTGGCTTTTGTCTGGTAAGGGGGCGGAACAGATGTCGAGAATTGGACGTAAGGAAATTACCGTTCCCGCCGGTGTCACCGTCACGGTTGCCGAAGGCAACGAGGTCACTGTCAAGGGTCCCAAGGGTACGCTGGTGCAGAAGCTGCACGGCAACATGGAAATCAAACAGGACGGCAACGTGCTTACCGTTGTCCGCCCCAACGACAACAAGGAAAACCGCAGTCTGCACGGTCTGACCCGCACACTGCTGAGCAACATGGTTGTCGGCGTGACCGACACATTTACCAAAGAGCTGGATGTCATTGGTGTCGGCTACCGCGTGCAGCTGCAGGGCAAGGATCTTAACATGAACCTGGGCTACTCGCATCCGGTCAATATGACCCCGCCCGAGGGGATTACCGTTGAGTGCCCCAACGCCAACCGCATCGTCATTCGCGGCTGCGACAAACAGAAAGTTGGACAGTTTGCCGCTGAAGTGCGCGAGAAGCGTCCGCCCGAACCCTATCTGGGCAAAGGCGTGAAGTATGTCAACGAAGTCATCCGCCGCAAAGAAGGCAAAGCCGGCGGCAAGAAAAAGTAGGAGGTGAGACACCATGGTTAAACGTCCCAACACGGAAAAGCAGCGTCAGTTGCGTCATAAGCGCGTTCGCGGCAAAATCTCGGGCACGACCGAGTGTCCTCGCCTGAGCGTGTACCGCAGCAACCTGCACATCTACGTTCAGCTGATTGACGATGTCAAGCAGGTGACACTGGCTTCTGCCTCGAGCAACGACAAGGGCTTTAGCGCCAACGGTGGCAACAAAGAGGGCGCTCGCGCCGTCGGTAAGGCCATTGGCGAAAAGGCCAAGAAGCTCAAAATTAAACAAGTGGTTTTCGACCGTGGCGGCTACCTGTATCACGGACGTGTGCAGGAATTGGCCGAAGGCGCGCGCGAAGCCGGCCTTGAATTCTAAAGGAGGAGGACGAAACGTATGGCTATGCAAAAAGACCGCACTGACCCCACGTCCGACCTGAAGGAAAAGGTCGTTGCCCTCAACCGCGTCAGCAAGACGGTTAAGGGCGGTCGCGTAATGAAGTTTTCGGCGCTGGTCGTGGTCGGCAACGGCAACGGCAAGGTGGGCTTTGGCCTCGGCAAAGCGGCTGAAGTACCCGACGCCATTCGCAAGGGCATTGAAGATGCCAAGAAGAAAATGGTGGAGATTCCCCGCAAGGGCACGACCATTCACCACGAAGTGCTGGGTTGCTTCGGCGCCGGCAAGGTGCTGCTGAAACCGGCCGCTCCGGGTACCGGCTGTATTGCCGGCGGTCCGGTTCGTGCCGTGCTGGAGGCGGCGGGTATCGTTGATGTGCGTACAAAGTCGTTGCGCAGCAACAATCCGCAGAACGTCGTCAGCGCCACCATGGTCGCACTTAAGATGCTCAAGACGCCGCAGCAGGTTGCCAAGACGCGCGGCATGTCTGTGGCCGAAGTGCTGAAGTAAGGAGGCTGCCACATGACGATTAAGTTAATTAAAAGCCTGAATGGCCGTCACAAAAAGCACATTGCCACGGCGCACTCGCTGGGACTCAAGCGTATCGGAGATACGACCGAGCAGCCCGACAACGTGCAGACCAAGGGCAAAGTGGCTCAGATTTGCTATTTGATTACCGTGACCGAGACCGCCAAGCCTGCGGCCAAGCCCAAAGCCAAGGCGGCTCCCAAAGCTAAGAAAGAGGAGGCGACGCAATAATGGAACTGCATGAACTGTCCCCGGTGGTCGGCAGCACAAAAGCGCGCTTCCGTGTCGGCCGTGGCGCCGGTAGCGGCAATGGCAAGACCTGTGGCAAGGGCCACAAGGGCCAGAAAGCCCGCAGCGGCTACAGCCGCAAGCCCGGCTTTGAAGGCGGCCAGATGCCGCTCAAGATGCGCGTGCCCAAGCGCGGCTTCACCAACATCTTCGCTAAGCCGCCTGCCGCCATCAACCTGATGTACCTCAATTCCTTCAATGACGGCGATGTTGTTGACGCGGCGCTGCTGCTCGACAAGGGCATGATTCCCACCGCTGTCAATGGCGTGAAGATTCTCGGCGTCGGTTCTTTGTCAAAGAAACTTACCGTGCGTGCCGTGGCCTTCTCCGCATCGGCGAAAGAGAAGATCGAAGCCGCC
>JAVBPM010000040.1:0-11141 GCA_031549605.1 Oscillospiraceae bacterium
GGTCCATCAATCCGGCGTCGTGGCCGTCACTGACGGCAAACAACGACCCGTAGCACTCGACACGCTTCATCGGCGGCAACAGCGCCTGACCCGAGGCGTCATACAGCAGCACCTGTTCCTGCTGTATGGCGTTGCCCTGTACCAGCACCATCACCAACCCGTCGGCCTGTGGCCCGGCCTGCACAATGCGACTGCCCTGCGGTAGCTGCACGTTGGCCAGCTGGCGGCCGTCAGTCGCACAAATGCGCAGCAGCCCGTTGCCGTCCAGCAGCGCCACGGTTTGCCCGTCCATCGCCACCACAGCCGTGCTGTCGCCGACACTGATCGGCAAAGCCGCCAGTGTGTCGGCATTGGCCAGCTTCAAGCCGCCGCCGGTCGACACCAGCGCCAGCCCATAGCCCAGCAAGCTGCGCGCGCCGTCATAGGGCGTGCTGTTGCCGGTGGCATCAAGCGCATAGCTCTGGCCGTTGCGTTCGGTGGCGACCGCCTGCCCGTTGGAAAAGCGCTCAGCGTTGGTAAAAGAGGCCGGATATTTGGGGCTGCCGCCATTATCAGCATACCCCCAGTATCCATTTTCATCCATATAAAGCGACAACCCGCCGTCCATGCCCATCAGCGCAAACGCGCGAGCGGCCACGCCGCTGTTGGCCAGTGTCAGCGGCCCGATAATCTTCGAGCCGTCCAGCCGGTAGTAGTTGACGCAGTAGCGATTGCCCTCGGTAACGCCCTCACAGACGACGTCGCCGCGCACACACACCGGCGCGCTAAAGTGGTAGTCGGTCAGCAGTGCGCCGTCAAAGCCAACGGCACCCCACTGGCTGCCATTGTACACCGGCACGCCCTGCCAGTCGTTGTCCAGCTGCTCCAGCCAGCCGCGCGCGGCATACGGCATATCGTAGCGGTAGACCCAGCCGCCGCTCTGGCCAATCACGGCCACACGAACGGTATCGCCCTCATAGCGGCAGGCAACATACATCCGCGTGCCGTCACGCGTTATCGTTTTCACTGCCTCATAGGCGGCGCGGCACACCACGCGGCCCTGTCCGTCGGCAAAGCCGTACAGACAGCTCTGCTCGCTTGAAATGGAGCCGTACAGCCGCGCAAAGAAGGGATAAACCGTGCCGTAGCCGGCACCGGCGGTGAAGTTGTCGGGCACACTGTTGTCGTTGCCGCCGCTGTCAACCGGCGCGGCGGTCGTCACCGGCTGCAACGTCACCGGCTGTGCCGGGCCGTCTGTGGTCGCCGGCTCGTCTGTTGTCGCGGGCGATGCGGCCGCAGACGGCGCTGCGGTGGCCGAGCCGGCCGGCTCGACTGTCGCCGTCGTTTGAGTTGTCGCCGTGACGTCGGCCGTGGCCGTCACAGCAGGTGTAGCGGTATCAAAATTCAGACTGATGGCCGGCACCTCGGTGCCGCAAGCCGCCAGCGAAAAAAGAAGGCACACCAGGCAGCCCATCGCAATCAGCCGCCGAAAACGGTTCTCGCCGCTCATGCCTCCACTCCTTTTCCACATCGTTCAAGTTTAGCATAACTATACCACAATGTGTCCTATGCCGCAATGACAAAAAGATTACACATTGATGTCAAATCGTAACAAAACAGCGAAAAACAGACGGCAGTAATGCCGTCTGTTTCGCTCTGTGAACATTAGAAGGAGACTTTGCCGATTTCGGTATAGCTGGCGTCGTACACATGAATTTTACCGTTGCTGACCCAGTACAGCTTGTCGCCAATGGCCACAAAACGCGAGCCGTAGCCGTCACGGTCGGTCGCCTGCAGCGCCGCGCGCTTCACCAGCTTGTCGTTTTCCACGGCAAACACAAGCCCGCTGGCCTTCGAGACGCCGGATTGGCTGCTGTAGCCATCATAGGCAAAGGCAAAGCGCCCGTTGCCGTCCACCATCAGCGCGCGCGGGTTGTCGCACACCTCGGCAAAGCCCTCGCCCAGCACCAGCTGGTCAATCTGCTTGGGCTGCGTGGCGTCGCGCACATCAAACAGCGACACCTTCATGCCCAAATCGGTCGAGCCGACCTCAATTTCCTTGCCGTTCTCGTCCTTGACATAGGTCGGCGTGGTGTGGCGACCAATGCCAATCAGCAGCCCGTCACCCACCGGGTGCAAATACTGCGAGAATCCGGGGATTTTCAGCTCACCCAACAGCGTCGGCTTGGTCGGGTCACTCAAATCAACGACAAACAGCGGGTCGGTATTCTCGTAGGTCACCATGTAGCCAACGTCGCCCATAAAGCGCACGCTCTTAATCTGCTCTTTTTCCTCGACAAAGGGCGTCTCACCCACCTGTTTCATGGCGCCGTCAAAGACGGTAATGCAGTTGCCCTTGCCCGCCACATTGCGTGCCACGCGGAAGTGGCTGTTGTACTCGTCCATCGAGTAGTTGTTGAGTACGTACCCGCTGGTCTCGCCGGTGGCGTAGTAGGCCATATCCACGCCTGCCATGACAAACTTGTGGATTTTCAACGTGTCGCCCTTTTCGCTGTAACTGTTCTGCGTCACATACGCGGCCGTCGGGCTGACATACACCGTGCTGCCGCAGCCAAACAACGCCTTGATGTCGCACGGCTGCTCGGCCGTGATGTCAAACGCGCCGTAAAACAGCTGCGTCTTATCCTGCGGCTCGTCAATGACGCCGATATGGTCGGGCTTAACCGCCACTAAGTCATCACTGACCACCGTGTCGCGCCAACAGGGCAGCGGCTCGTCGGCCGCCTCGCCCGGCAGCCTGTAATAGCTATAATAGCCACCGTCGTTGGTAAAGAAGTACAGCACATTGCCCACCATGCGCGTCGCCAGTGAGCCGCCCTGCGCGCTGACCGTGCGCACCAGCTTAGGCGCGGCGCGGTCGGCAATGTCATACACCATGTAGTTGGTCATCGACTTGCCGCCGTAATAGGCGATGTCGGGCGCAACCAAGCTGTCCGTCACGGCATCACCCAAGAAAGCCTCCTGCTTGTCGGCAATGAACTCGGAAGCCACCAGCACCAGCCGGTCGCCGACAACAAACATCTCGCCAAAGCTCATCGAGCGCTCCTTGTCGTCGGGCAGTGTAATGCTGCTCACCTGCTTAACCGCGCCGTCATTGACCTCAACAATGCGCACCTGTTGCCCGGTTCCGTAGTAGCCGCCAATGTACAGATACTTGCCGTCGGTTTTGACAATGTCGCCCTCGTTGACGCCAACCACCTGCTCGTTGGTGCTCGAGTACCCGTTTGCGCCCTTGGCCATGTCGGCTGTCTGCGGCATGGCCGCCGGAGCCGGCGCATTGGTAGCCATCGAATCCGCCGAGCCAAAGCCCGCGCCTTCCAATGTCGTGCGCGACCAGCCGTCATAATAGTTCACGCTGTCATAGTCGGTCAGCCGTCGGTTAAGCTGCCGCCAGTCGTCAACCGATCCCAGCGTGCGGTAGCCGCTGACATCCACGGTCAGCGTTGTGCCGGTGTAGCTCAAATCGGTCAGCTTGGGCAGCGACCCGGTCGATTTTCCGCCCAGCGTCGGCACCAGAATAAAGCCGGCGGCAATCGCTGTCACCAGCAGCATCACCAGCAACGAGCGCATAATCGCGCGTTTGTTTTCCTTCACAGAAACCACCCTTTCGTATTGTCCTCACTTACAATACGCGCCGGCTCGCCGTTTTGTTGCACACGTTCCAAACTTTGTAAAAAAAGTAGACAGTAACGCAGCCTCTTGATATAATACTGCCGCCATATGCCAACAATGTAGCCGAAAGGAGCTGAGCCAATGCTAGCCGCCAAACCCAGTTTTCTCATGCGCGTTTTCATCATAGCCTTCTGCTTTGGGCTCATACTGCTCTCCTCCTACGGCATGATTAAGTCGCACATTCAGTCCAAACAGGCCCAAGAGCTGCAAGACGAGACCGCCGGGCTCTACGTGCCGCCCACCGGCCTGCCGGCCAACGACGACGACTACGCCGTACCGCCGGCGCCCAGCCACGACCCCGAGCTGACGCTCGACCAAATCATCGAGCAAAACCGCAAACGACTGGCCTCCTATATCGGCATCAACAGCGAGTTCAGCGGCTACCTGATGTTCCCCAACCAAAAGGATATGCAGTGGCCCTTCGTCTGGCCGCGTCAGCACGACAACGACTACTACCTCGGCCACGACTTTAAGCAGCGCGCCACCTCCTACGGCGCCGTGTTTGCCGACGCGCGCGGCCAGCAGTTCGGGCAAAATACCAACAACGTCGTCTACGCCCACAACATGAAGGACGGCCAAATGTTTGGGAAGCTGCTTCGATACGACAACGACATTAACTTTTATAACAAAAACCCCTATATCGTCACCGACGCGCTGACCGGCTACACCACCTGGGTCATTTTTGCCGTCTACACCGGCGAGGCCGAATACGGCTACATCCGGCAAAACTTTGACAACAAGGCCGACTACGCCGCGCTGCTCGAGCAAATGCAGTCGCGCTCGCAAATCACGGTCAACTTCGACGTCACGGCCGAGGACACCATTCTTACGCTGTCGACCTGCAACTACGAATTTGAAGACGCCCGCTTTGTCGTTCATGCGCGCCGGCTGCGCGACGGTGAAACGCTGACGCCGCAAGCGCAGAAAAACGCCAACGCCATAGCGCCCGAGGTCGAGTTTTTGTCGCTCGATCAGGTGCAGCTCAACCAGCCGCTGTTGTGGACCAACCGCGGCATGGGCAAATACTACCTCACCTACGCCACGGAAAAAGGCATTGAGTTTTACAGCGCCGTCGACGACAACAAATGGCAGCCCAAGTTCACCGCCTACGACGCGCCCATTGCCATGACCCGCTACACCTGGCTGTCCGGCACGCGCAACGGCAAACACTACTGGCTGGCGTCTAACGGCCTAAACGGCGACCGGCCCGGCATTGGACTGCTGCGCGCCGCCACACCGCACGGCCCGTTCGAGGCGATAGCGCCCACTGTAACGCCCGTTGACGTTGACGCACGCTATCCCCTGCTCTGCACCGTTGACGGCAAGCTCAAGCTCATCTACACCAACAACGACGACGCGCAGATGTATATGCAGGACGCCGTTGACAACCGCGCCGCGCCGGTGGCGCTGATGAGCACGCCCAAATTTGCCAGCCTGCGGCCGATGGCGCACTTTCCGGCGCCCGACGGCAAGGGCTACTATTACATTTGGCGCGATGTTTCATGGAAAACCGTCCGCACCGGCGATAACTATGAAAACATCGAAACCATGACACTTAAAATCGCCTATTCGCCCGACGGCATCAGCAACTGGCAAACGCCGCAGGACATTCCGCTTAACAGCATCGAGCGGCTGCTTGTCTTCACCGACCTCAACAACAGCACCAAAGTTTTGACCCAAACCACGGCCGGCGCGCTGTCCATCATCGGCCTCAACCTGACGTGGCTGCCGCCGCAGCTCGACGTGCCGCCTTCGCCGACGCCGACACCGACGCCCGAACCGACGCCAACGCTAACGCCACCTGTCGGGCCGACGCTTTACCTGCCGTCGCCGACGCTGCCGCCCACGCCCGAGCCGACGCCGGAGCCGACGCCCGAACCGACGGCCACACCCACCTTCCCGCCAACCCCGGTGCCGACGCCCACCTTCCCGCCAACCCTGACGCCAACACCCACCTTCCCGCCGACCCCGACCAAGACGCCGGTGCCCACATCGACACCGACGCCCAAGCCCACCGGCACACCGGCCACCACCCCTAACCCGGCGCCATGAGAACGCTGTTTTATTACGGTCCCGACGACCGATTGCTGCCGTGGCTGACCTCACCCGAACGCACCAAAGCGGCCAACGACCGGCTGACCGCGCTGCTGCGGCAGGCCGTGGCCGACGGCTACACCCAGTTTGTCACAACGCTGCAAACCCAGTCCGACCGCACTTTTGCCGACATTGTGCTCACCCTAAAGCGCAGCGTGCCCGCCATTCAGCTGCACATCACACTGCCGCAGGACAGCCTGCCGGGCGATCTGCCCGACGGCGCCGACCACGTAACGGTCAGCGCAAACCCGTACCAAAACGAGGCCATAGCCCGGCTGCACAACGTCACAACCGCGCTCGACAGCGCCGACCACCTGCTGATGCCGCAAGAGCCCAGCCCACGCGCACCGCTATCGGTTCAACTCGCGCGCATGGCGCTCGACCGCGGCATTGAGCTGACGCTGTACAGCGACACCGACATCCAGCGCGTACGCCCCAAGCACCTGACCGGCGAACCCACCATACAATAACGGGCTGCCTTTCCGGCAGCCCGTCAGACTGTCAAAAAAGCGCGCACCGTAAACCCAGTGTCAGAAAAGAGAGAAAACGGCGACGAAAGGCGGCGTTTTGACTCCCGGTGTATGGTTTGCGGCGCATCGACAAGCTCGCTGCGCCGCAATGGTTTTACTTGCTGCAGAAACGCTGTCCTAGCGTACCATCGTACGCCGACGGACAGCCTTTCTTTGCCTGCGCACTTCTTTGTCAGTCTGTCAGCGTGCCAAAAAACAAGTTATTTGACACGCTGACGGGCTGCCTTTCCGGCAGTCCGTTTACAGTTACCGCGTGCCCGGACTATCCCAAATCGACCCCTGCTCCAAATCGGCGTAGGTGTTGGGCACACTGCCCACGATAATCGTCTCGGCAATCACCATCTGCGACTCCACCGTCACGTCAATGCTGCTGCCCATCGTCAGCACGCTCATTTCCACGGAAATATTCATGGTAATCTGGTGCCGCGTCTGGTTGATGCCGGCGGCGGAAAAGACATTCTGAAAGGTGGCGTCGGCCGTGCCCAACGGCACCAGCCGCACACTCAGCTTCGGGCCGCGCCCCGTCAGCAGGTCGTTGTTAATCACGCTGCCCAGCGGAATGGACAAATCGCTGCTGGCAATGCCGTGAATCTGATTCAGCACCTCGGCGCACACGTCTGTTTTCAGCCGGTTGACGGCAATCATGTTGGTCTTAATGGCGGTAATCGCGCCGCTGTCGTTCTTTTCCAGCACCACCAAATCGTCGTAGGCAATGTTATCGCGCGACAGCACATCAGACATCGCGCCGTTGATCGCCGCACTGGCGAGATAATGCACGCGCGTGTTGGCCATCTGCTGCACCACCGGCCGTATCTTGGACTCGGTCCACAGCATAAAGACAAGCACCATCAACGCGCCCAACAGCAGCGCCAGCACAATGCGCCGGCTGCGCTGCTGCGGCGACGAGGAAGGCCGCAACGGCCGCCGAAACCGCGTACGGACAAAATATCGCAGCCTCTGCATAAAAACACCACCCCCCATACCCTATGCGGAGTGGTGTTTTTTTAGTCTAATCGATTACGGGCAGTGCAGGCAAACCCGCGAGCCGATCGGCGCGCCAACCAGCCCCGAGATAACGGCGCACTTGGCCATCAGCAAAAAATAGCGGTTCTGGCCGTCGGCATCCCACAGGCTCTCGTAGTTGCCCTGCCCCTTCGCAATCACCACGTCGGCGGTGTCATACACGCGCCGAAACGACGGACTGACGCGGCTCAGCACCGTGCCCGGCGAACCGTCGCCGTTGCTGATAACAGTCGCCACCTCGTCGATACCCACAGCATAGGCGTCGGCCTCAATCGAGTCGTTGATCACCGGACGACCACGCACGCCAAAGAACAGCTTTAGCTCAGGGTTGAGCTTGCGAATCTGCCGCAACAACAGCTTATCCAGACAAATCTCGCCGCAATTGTCACCCAAGTACAGCAGCGAACGCGCCGCCATCACGTCGGCGCGCAGCGCCTCAACGTCGTCTATGGCCAGCGCCTCGACGGTCTCAAACTGCGCCATCATGTCGTCTAAAGCGGTGTTATGCACCGGATTGAAATCAATGACATTGCCCACAATCGCATAGCGAACAGCCAGCGCAAAGGGGTCGTCGGCCGCCAGTATCCGGCGCTCAAACTCCTCCGACAACGACAAAAACAGCTCGTTAAAGTGCGTTCGCTTGGCCAAATAGGGGTCGTCGTTGCCGATTTGCTTCCTAATAATGTCAAAGGTCATGCCCACCAGCTCGGGGTTGACCTGCGTAAACGCCACGCCGCTCAAATAGTGAAACACCTTACGGCACAGCTCGCCCTTGTCCTCCACGCCGGTCATGTCGGCCACCTTGAGCACCTGATTGACCAGGCAAGGCAAGCAGCTGAAATTATACTCCACAGCTGTACCGCGCAATAGCGTCGGCCACGTCAATGGCGCCGGTGTAGGCCGCCTTGCCGACAATGGCCGCGTCGATACCCGCGCCGTGCAGCGCCGCCAAATCGTCCTCCGACGACACGCCGCCACTGGCGACGATCGCGCAGTCCACCGCCTGTTTAAGCGCTTGATACAGCGCCACATTGCAGCCGGCCATCATGCCGTCGCGGTCAATGTCGGTGACAATCAGCGTGCCGACGCCCAGCGTCTCCATCTGCTTAGCCAAATCCAGCGTCGTGCGGCCGCTGTTTTGCAGCCAGCCGTCGGTCTTAACCTCGCCGTCCAGCGCGTCAATGCCGACAGCAATACGGCTGCCATACCGCGCCACAGCACGCGTCACAAAAGCCGGGTCACGCACCGCCGCCGAGCCGATAATCATGCGCGTCACGCCCAACCCGTCAACGTGGGCAAGGCTGGCGTCGTCGCGCAGTCCACCGCCCAGCTCAAGGGCAACGTCCAAGCGGCACAGCGCCGCAATGACGTCGGCGTTGGTCAGCCGGCCGTGCTTGGCCGCATCCAGATCGACGACGTGCAGCATCGACGCACCGGCGTCGATAAAGCGCTTGGCCACCTCAAGGGGGTCGTCGGCGACGCGGTGCGCCGTGGCGTAGTCGCCCTTGTGCAACCGCACGCACTGCCCCTGATACAAATCAATCGCGGGTAAAATGATCATGCGCCCAAGCACCCCTTGGTCGAAACCTCGCCGTCGCACGGCGCCATGGCGCCACGCAGCGCGCGCGCCACCGCCTTAAACACCGCCTCGGTGATGTGGTGGCCGTTCTGCCCATACATCAGTGAAATGTGAAGCGTCAACCCGGCATGGGTCGCCAGCGCACGGAAAAACTCCTCACTCAAGCTGTAATCGTAGTCGCCCGACGCGCCCTGCGGCAGCGCCACCTGATAGACCAAAAAAGGGCGTCCGCTGATGTCCACAACGGCGCTGGCCAGCGCTTCGTCCAGCGGCACAAAGGCCGAGGCATAGCGCGTCAAACCCGCCTTGTCGCCCAGCAGCTTGCCAATCGCCTGCCCCAGCAGAATGCCGGTGTCCTCCACTGTGTGGTGCGCGTCAACGTGCAAGTCGCCCGTCACCTTCAGCTGCAACCCCAGCCGCGCATGGCAAAACAGCGCGTCCAGCATGTGGTCAAAAAAACCGATGCCGGTGCAAATGTCACGGGTGAGATTGGCGCGGTCAATCGTCAGTGTGATGTCAGTCTCCTTGGTCTTGCGGCTCAGGGCAATAGATGTGTTCATACCAGTGCCTCCCATCGTTTCAGCGCCTGTACAAAGGCGTCGTTTTCTTCACGGCTGCCCACCGTTACGCGTAGCAAGTCGGGCGCAAAGTAGCGCACGGCAATGCCGCCCTCGGCCAAAGCGCCATACAGCGAAGCGGCGTCAGCGCCGCGCAGCAGTAAAAAGTTGGTGTGCGTGTCCAACAGCGTCAGCCGCGTCAGCAACGCCCGCACGTCGTCCAACAGCGCCGTTTTGGACGCCAGCACCGCCGCCGTCATGTCGTGTAACTGCTGCGGCGCAGACAATACCTGCTCGGCCACCGCCTGTGTCAAGGCATTTACATTGAAAGGCGATTTCACCGCCTTAATCAAGTCAATCCACAGCTTGGACGCCAGCGCAAAGCCGAGCCGAATGCCCGCCATGCCAAAGGCCTTGGAGCAGGTTTTCAAAATCATCAGGTTGGGATAGTCGTTCAGCGCGCCAATCAAGCTCTGATCCCAAAAATCCATGTACGCCTCGTCAATGACGCACAGCGCCGTCGTCGAGGTCAACAGCCGGTGCAGCTGTTCGCGCGTCAAGCCCTGCCCCGTGGGGTTGCAGGGGTTGGACAGCAGCAGCGCATCGGCGGTCTGCGCCGCGGCAATCAGCGCCTCTACATCGACCTGCAGGCTACCGTCCTTGGCCAGCGGCACAACCGACAGTTCGGCCTGCCGCGCGTAGGTGGCGTACATGTCAAAGTCGGGCTGCGTCACAACAATGCGCGCACTCTTAGGCAGCGCCGCCAGCAGAATCAGCGCAATCAGCTCATCCGAGCCATTGCCCGCCACCACCTGCTCGGCCGCCACGCCGAACAACTGCGCCGCCAGCGCGCAGCAACGAGCCGCCGTCGGATCGGGATAGCGGTTGAGCGCCACGCGGTCGGCCACCGCCGCCCAGTCGACAAGCGGCGCGGCGTAGTTTTCGTTAGCGTGCAACAGCACACTGGCCGCCAGTTCATGCGGCACATAGGGTTTGAGCGCCGCCGCCTTTGCAGCCACGGCGTCGGGCAGCCCCGACCAGCTCGTCATAGCGACCCCTCCTCAAAACGCACCGCCACAGCGGCACCATGCGCGGTCAGCCCTTCCTCGTCCGCCAACCGCCGCACATCGGCCTGCAACAGCGCCAAATCGTCGCGCGAAAATTCAATCAAACTCATCTTGCGTAAAAAGCTCTCGGCCGACAGCGGCGAGAAAAACCGCGCACTGCCCGAGGTCGGCAGCACATGGCTCGGCCCGGCCATATAGTCGCCCAGCGGCTCGGGGCTATACGCGCCCATAAACACGGCACCGGCGGCGGTAATGCCGTCCAGCAGCGCGCGCGGGTCGGCGACCAATAGCTCCAAATGCTCGGGCGCAAAGTCGTTGGCCAGCGCCACGCACTGCGCCAACGAGTCGCACACAATCACCAGCCCAAAGTCGGCCAGCGACTGCGCCGCTATCTCACGGCGCTCCAACAGCGCCAGCTGCCTGTCCAATTCAACGGCAACCGCGTCGGCCAGCGCCGCGCTGTCGGTCAGCAGTATCGACTGCGCCAGCACGTCGTGCTCGGCCTGACTCAACAAATCAGCCGCCACAAAGCGCGGGTCGGCGTCGCCGTCGGCAATGACCAGCACCTCCGACGGACCGGCAATCATATCAATGTCCACGCGCCCGTAGACCGTTCGTT
>JAVBPM010000033.1:0-5168 GCA_031549605.1 Oscillospiraceae bacterium
ACTATGTGCAGGCGGCCAAGCACGTCTATAACTTCCCGTTCCTGATGGGTCAGGGCGTGTGGCTGGACAGCGACAAGCTGAAAAATGACGACACCATCGGCGAGGTGCTCAAGCACGGCACGCTGACCGTCGGCTTTATCGGTTTGGCCGAGGCGCTGACGGCGCTGACCGGCGTCCATCACGGTCAGTCGGAAATCGCGCAGAATTTGGGCCTTGAAATTGTCGGCCACATGCGCGCCCGGTTAGACGAGGAAAGCCAGAAGCGTCAGATGAACATCACGCTCATCGCCACCCCGGCCGAGGGTCTGTCGGGTCGCTTTGTCAAGCTGGACACCAAGCGCTACGGCGCACTGCCCGGCGTGACTGACAAGGATTACTACACCAACAGCTTCCACATTCCCGTCGGCTTTGAAATCAGCATTTTTGACAAGATTAAGCTGGAGGCGCCCTACCACGCGCTGACCAACGCCGGTCACATCACCTACGTCGAGCTGGACGGCGACACAGCGCACAACCCCGAGGCCTTTGAGAAGGTCGTCCGCGCCATGAAAGAGGCCGGCATCGGCTACGGCTCGGTCAACCACCCCATTGATCAGGACCCTGTTTGCGGCTACACCGGCATTATCGGCGACGAGTGCCCGGGCTGCGGACGACATGAGGACGACGGCAACGGTAGCTTTGAGCGCATTCGCCGCATTACCGGCTATCTGGTCGGCACGCTCGACCGCTTCAACAACGCCAAGCGCGCCGAGGAGCGCGACCGCTTTAAGCACAGCTCCAAATCGTCCAGCTGCTGCGACAACTAAATGGAACTGAAAATCAATGGCTGCGTCAATGACACCATCGTTGACGGGCCGGGCATCCGCTACGCCATTTACACACAGGGCTGCCACCACGCCTGTGAGGGCTGCCACAACCCCGATACGCACGACCTTGAGGGCGGCAGCGTTACCACCGTCGAGACGCTGCTGGCAACCATTGACGCCAACCCGCTGCTGAGCGGCATTACACTGTCAGGCGGCGAGCCCTTTCTGCAACCCGAGCCGCTGGCCTTGTTGGCCGCCGAGGCGCACAAGCGCAAGCTGACGGTGTGGGCATACAGCGGCTACACCTTCGAGGAACTGCTGACCGACGAAACGGCCCGACCGCTGCTGGAGCAACTCGACGTGCTGGTCGACGGCCGCTTTGAGCTGGCGCAGCGCAGCCTATCGCTCAAATGGCGCGGTAGCAGCAACCAGCGTGTGCTCGACGTACCGGCCAGCCTGAACGCCGGACACGCCGTGGAGCTGGCATAACAACCATAAAATGGGGAGCCAAAAAATTTGGCTCCCTTTGTTTGTGAAAAGGCATTGACAAACGCGCCGCAATTTGCTACAATTCTTTTCGCTGACTGCGCGCGAGTGGTGGAATTGGTAGACTCGCTAGATTCAGGTTCTAGTGTGCGAATGCACATGCGGGTTCAAGTCCCGCCTCGCGCACCAAAAGAGACATCGGTTTATCCGATGTCTCTTTTACTTTTTCTTATTCAGTCGGCAGCTCGAACCAGAAGGTGCTGCCTTGTCCCGCCACACTGTCGACGCCGTAGCGCGCGCCGTGCAGTTGCAGTGCCTGCCGCACGATGGACAGGCCCAAGCCGGTGCCGACCACAGCGCGCTTGTGCGCCTTGCCCGACTTATAGTAGCGCTCCCAGATGCTGTCGCGTTCTTCGGCGGGTATGCCCGCGCCGGTGTCGCGCACGGCCACACGCGCCTGTCCGTCTTTGTTGTGCAGCGAGATAAACACTTTTTTGTCCTCGCCGGTGTAGTTCACCGCGTTGCTGACCAGATTGTATACCACGCGTTTCAGGTAAGCGGGGTCGCCCTTGACCACCACTTCTGGCTCAACGTCGGTTTCAAAGCAATAGCCGTCGCGCTCGCACAGCACCTGAAAGCTGGCCAACGTGTCCTGCGTGCATCGGCTGAGATTGACATCCTCACGACGCAACACGGCGTTGCCCGACTCCAGCTTGGACAGCTCTAAAATTTCACTGACCATGCCGGTCAGCCAGTCGGCCTCGGTGATAATGCGCTGGCTGTGCTCGGCGCGCTTGGTCGGGTTGTCACCGCTGACGTCGCGCAGCATCTCGCCGTACATTTTAATGATGGTCAGCGGCGTTTTGAGGTCGTGCGACACATTGGCGACAAACTCGCGCCGGTAGTTGTCGAGCTTGGACAGCTCGCCGGTGGCGTAGTTGAGCGTTGACGCCAGCTGATAGATTTCGGTGTAGCCCTCGCCCTCAAAGTGCGCTGTTAAATCACCGCGCGCCAACTGCTCAGCCGACCGCGTCAGCTGAACGATGGGCCGCGACATTTTTCGCGCGATGATCTGCGCCATAACCAGCGCCAACACCAGCAGAATACCGGCGATGATGAAAAACTGGGTTCTTAATACGCTCGTGGTCGAGTCAATGGGCGGCACGGGGCAGATAACGCACAGGTATTTTTGTGCGCCTTGAGCGTCAACCACCTTGGCGGCATAGACAATTTGCGACATATTTTTCCGTCCCTCTGCGTCGGCAAAATGGACGGAATCGGCCTTCGACTCCGCAAACGCCTGTTGAATGCGCTCAAACAGCTGCTGGGGCGCTATGCCGAAGTCGCCACCGCGACTGATGCCGCCGCCATCCGGTATGGTGGGCACACCAAACCCGTCAGCACCCTCGGCCAGCTTGCCGCTTTCGTCGTACAGCGCGATGCGCACGTTGTTGCGAAAGGCGTACTCGTGCACCAGCTTGGTAAAGTCTCCCTGCCCGTAATCGGCGACAACTCTTTCGCCGATGCTGATGACTTCATTGGTTTTCATGTTGACATAGAAGGCGTTCATCAGCAGAAACTGCAGCGCCCACAGCACACCTAAAATGATCACCGAGAACGCCATGAGATAGAGCCAGCTTTTGAATTTCAGACCCTTCCAGTTAACCTTCAAAACGGTAACCCACCCCTCTCAGCGTGGCGATGCGCTCCTTGTACTCGCCCAGCCCCATGCGCAGCGTCTTGATGTGGGTGTCGACGGTGCGGTCATCGCCGTAGAAGTCGTAGCCCCATACCTCGGTCAGCAGCTTTTCACGGCTGAGGGCTATGTTTTTGTTGCGCACCAAATAAAACAGCAGGTCGTACTCCTTGGGTGTCAACTCAATCTTTTCGCCGTTGACGGTCACGCTGCGCGCTGTGGTGTCTACGACCAGCCCGTCAAAGGCATACACCTCATGCCCCTCGTCGTTGGTCTGCGACGCCGCGGCATGGCGACGCGCGATGACGTTAATGCGCGCAAGGACCTCTTTGGGCGAGAACGGCTTGGTGACGTAGTCGTCAATGCCCAGCTCAAAGCCGAACAGCTTGTCATACTCCTCCGAACGCGCCGACAGCATCAGCACCGGCGTGTTTTTACTCTTGCGAATTTCTTTGCAGGCGGTAAAGCCGTCGAGCCGAGGCATCATCACATCCATGACAATGACGTCGTAATCGTGCTCACGGCACAGCGTCACGGCCTCCATGCCGTCGCGCGCCTCGGTTACGTCATAGCCCATGAATTCGGCGTATTCGCGCAGACCCTCGCGGATGGCATCTTCGTCATCGACAATTAAAATCTTGGTCATAGCTTTCCCTCCGTAGCCGATTGTTCAAGCCTATCATAGCGCAGGCGTATGGCGTTTTGATGATGAAATGGTGAACAATGATAAAATGAGCTTATTCGGGAACAAAATGAGCTTTCACTGCGTTAAAGGAATGGGGTTGTCTATAAAACACTATACACTTTTTTTATCAACTGTGCTATACTCCATTCTGACAGAATTCGACGCGGCCCAGCACGGAGCAAAGGAGGGACACCGATTGTTGAAACCTGATAGCAAGAGCATCCTTGTTGTCGATGACAACAGCACCAATCTCAAAATGATTATGGAGATATTAAAGAGCGATTACGTTGTCTATCCGACAACGTCGGGCGTTCGTGCGCTGGAATTTTTGCAGTCCTCGGTGCCCGACCTGATTTTGCTCGACGTTGAGATGCCCGATATGAATGGCTACCAAGTGCTGGAACGGCTTAAAGCCGACGCGCGACTGGCCGCCGTACCCGTGATTATCCTGACGGCGCTGGTCGACCCGACCAGCGAGGAACAGGCGCTGTCACTGGGCGCTGTCGATTTTATCAGCAAGCCGGTCAATGCCGGTATCCTGCAGCACCGCGTACGCACACACATTGAGCTGGAAAGCTACCGGCGTGACCTCGAGCGCCTGGTCGAGCGCAAAACCGCACAGCTGACCAAAACGCAGGACGCCGTTTTGGACATACTGGCCAATGTCACAGCCTTCCGCGACAACGAGACCGGCGCTCACATTCTGCGCACGACGCGCTATGTTGAGCTGATTGTTGAAAAGCTGCGCGCGCTAAACCTGCCCGGCTACGCCATTGACGACATCTACGCCAAGGACATTGTCCACTCTGCCAAGCTGCACGACATTGGCAAGGTGGCCATTGCCGACAGCATTTTGCTTAAGCCCGACCGCCTTTCGGCGTCCGAGTTTGAGCGCATCAAGGGTCACACCACCTTCGGCGCCATGATGATTGACAACGCCATTCACGATATTGGCGAGGAATCGTCTTTTTTGCAGACGGCAAAGGAGATCGTGTTTACCCACCACGAATGCTGGGACGGCAGCGGCTATCCTCAGGGGCTCAAAGGCGACACCATTCCCCTCTCCGGTCGTATTATGGCCATTGCCGATGTCTACGACGCGCTGATTTCCAACCGCCCGTATAAAAACGCCTTTACGCATGACAATGCGCTCTACATCATACAAAGCGAGTCGGGCAGCCACTTCGACAAGACGATTGTCGACGCCTGTGCCGACGTCTTTCCCCAGTTTGTCGAGGTCGCCGCACAGTTTTCCGACAGCACCGACAACGACGTTAGGGCTTGGTAGTCGCCATTACGCTGTGAAAACGCCGGAGCATTGCTCCGGCGTTTTCAGACAGTCAAAAAAGCGCGCACCGTAAAACCAGTGTCAGCAAAAAGAGAAAACGGAGACGCAAAGCTGTGTTTTGATTCTCGACTGACGATTTACGGCACATCGACAAGGTCGCTGCGCCGCAATGGTTTTACTTGCTGCAGAAACGCTGTCCTAGCGTAC
>JAVBPM010000062.1:0-49648 GCA_031549605.1 Oscillospiraceae bacterium
CGCGCTGGGTGCGCGGCGCGCCGGCATCGGGCTTGTTGATTTAGGCAGCTCGCTGCTGCTGGCGCAGCAGCTGGGCAAGTCAGGCTTTGAGGTCACGCTGCTGCCGCCTTCGGGTGACTGGGTGATGCACGGCTTCGACGCGCTGGTGCTGTCGCACGGCGCTCGTGAGGACTGCCACGATGAGCGGCTGGTGGCGCGCGTGCGCGACATCATCGACAACGGCAAGCCGCTGCTGGCGGTCGGCAACGGGTTTTCGCTGCTGTGTGCCGCGCTGGACAGACCCCTGACGCCCACCGCGCTTGGTTACTACACCGACGCGTTTCCGGTGACGCACATAGAGACCGGCCGCACCACGCCGACCGTGCACAGCCACCGGCTGCGCCTGGCCCACAGCGACGCCGCGCACGATGCGCGGCTGACCGAAACCCACCTCACCGCCGACGGCGACTGCTGCGTCGGCTTTACGCTGACTGATAGACCCGTATGGGCCATGCAGTTTACCGACTTTGACGCGCTGCCGCCGGCTTTTCTGCACGCCGCCGTGACGAAAGGAACTGCCCGCCATGCCTAACGACAACACATTGCCGACCGGCGATCATCCCCTGCTAGCCGCCGCCCGCACGGGCAGCGGCACCTTGTCGACGGCGGCACCTGCCGCACTGCCGCCGGCTCCGCCGCGCAGCAAATTAGTGCAGCTGATTGCGCTGTACGATCAGGCCGACTCTGTGGCTTTTCTCGCGCCGTGCGAGTCGATTGACAGCCGACTGTGGCTGGTGCCGGCGCTGTCTGTCTCCTCGCACGAGCTGGAACGGCTGTATGCCGACGCCGCGGCCTATCTGACCGCCCGCCACGCTGTCGGCGTGACGGTGTTTTGCTATGCGCTGACCTTTGACAGCGACGAATTTCTACGGCTGTCAGCGGAACGCCGGCTGTCGCTGCACGACCTGCTTTGCGCCGATGCACAGCAGGTTGATTTGGCGCAGACGGCGTGCCGGCTGTGCATTGGAGCGCGGCTGTCCGAGCTGACGCACGCCGCCTCGGGACTGTCTTGCGCGCAGCAGCCCTGCCCCGACTACCTCGCCGTCGTCGACGACAGTACCGTGCACTATGCCGAGACGTTGCCGCACGCCTTGCTGGACGCGCTGCGCGCCAACGGCGGTTTTTTATCGCAGCCGGTGCGGCAGCTGAGCGACGGCCAGCTGACCCACGACGCCGTCCGTCGGCTTGACTACGCCGCCGAGTTGCTGCGACGCGGACTGTTTGACGTGCGACAAGTGGCGCTCACCTGTCGCATCGACCTGCTGTTTATCCACGCACTGCTACCGCTATTGCGCGGCCAGGCGCAGCTGCAAACGGCGCGCAACCAGTCGGCGGCAGCTCAGGCACGCACGCTCGGCTTTCTGCCGTCGGAAATTGAAGCGCTGTGCGGCGCCAAGCCGCGCGCCAAAACTGCGCGCTACCGCCGCTTGGACGTCAGCTTCGGTCGACACCCCGACCGCTTTGGCGTCTTTATTCCCACCAAGGGCCACAACGAGGTGCGCGTCACCGCCAAGCCGCGGCTGCTGCTAATCGGCACGGCGGCCTACGACGCGCTGATCGTCGAGGCCACCAATGAGCTGCGCCACAGCGGCTACGAGGCGTCACTGCTGTCGGCCGGCTGCACGGCGGCTTCCGTGCAACGCCACTACCATCAGGTCGTCACCCCCGAGGCCGTGACCGCCGTGGTCGCCGCCGAGCGACCGCGCGCACTCTTCGCCTGCTTCGGCGGACTTTCGGCGCTGGCCGCCGCCGCCGAGCATCAGCTGCTAACACCGGCACCCTTTTGGCCGGCCGTGCCGCGCCAATGCGGACTCTCGATTACCGCCTTGAGCGACGGCACACGCTGGCTGGCGTTTGCGCCGCAGGCACCGACCGACTGGCGCGACCAGCTTTCACCCGTGCTCGACCAGCAGCTGGTCGACCGGATTGGGCTGTTTACCCTGCGTTTCGTGCTGCGCGACAGCGCACTGACGCTACTCGACCTGCTGCCCTGCGCCGACCCGTCGACACTGGCCGCGCTCAACACTAAAAAAACACCCGTCGCCGCGACGGCGGTGCAGTGTTTGCTGCACCAACCACTACACGACAGCGGGTGGGTTGAATAATTGAAATGGTTACACACTCCCGTCGATTTTGGCAAATCGGCGGGGGTATTTTTTCGGCGTCGGCCTGACTTTTTCGACGACAATCAGTGTGTGGGTCAGCCCGTTGGACAACGTGTAGTTGACGCTGTCGCGCCACGCGCCGCCCAGCGCGGCGGTGATGGCGCGCGCGTCGGCGCGCTCACTGTCGTGTTGCTTCATGGCCCCCATCGTGCCGCCCCCTTTGACAAAGGGCAGGCAGAGCTCGACCAATACCGCCAGCCGCGCCACGCCACGGCTGACGCAGACGTCGTACTGCTCGCGGTAGTCCGGCTGCTGCGCCAGTTCCTCGGCGCGGCCGTGAAGTGCCGTGACGTTGGTCAACGCCAAGGCCCGCGCCGCTTCGGCCAGAAAGGCCACCTTTTTGCCGGTGGCGTCGAGCAGCGTCAACCGCGCTTCAGGGCAGGCGATGGCCAGCGGGATGCCGGGAAAGCCACCGCCGGCGCCGACGTCAATAACGCTTTTACCGCGCCAGTCAAACCGGCTAAGCAGCGCCAGCGAATCCTCGGTGTGGCGCACCTGCGCGTCTTGCCGGTCGGTGATAGCGGTCAGGTTCATACTCTTGTTTTTTTCAATGACGAGGTCGAGGTACTGTTGCTGGCGCTCATCCATGGCTGTTGTCTCCTTTTCGCGCTTGCAGGTGCACCATCAGTGCCGTGATGTCGGCGGGGTTGACACCGCTGATGCGCGCCGCCTGCCCCAGCGTGACCGGCCGCATGACCGACAGCTTTTGCCGCGCTTCAATGCGCAGGCCGTCTAGTGCCAAGTAGTCAAGCGCCTCGGGCAGCCGTACCGCCTCCATCTGGCGATAGGCGGCGATTTGGCTCTGCTGCCGCTTGAGGTAGCCCTCGTATTTGACGGCGATGTCGATTTGCTCGGCCACGGCGCGCGGCACGGGTGGCCGCTCGGGGTCAAACGGCGCCAGTCCGGCGTAGCTGACGCCGGGCCGCTTGAGCAGCTCAATCAGCTTGACGCCGCTGGCAACGGGTGTCTCGCCCAGCGCCGTCAGCCAGTCGTTAAGCGCCTGAGTCGGCGCGGCGGTGACGGTGGCCAGTCGCTGCCGTTCTTGCTCGGCCAGCGCCAGCTTGGCGCGCACGGCGGCCAGCCGCTCGTCGCTGACCAGCCCAACGGCGTGGCCGATATGCGACAGGCGCGCGTCGGCGTTGTCTTGACGCAGCAGCAGCCGGTACTCCGAGCGCGAGGTCATCATGCGGTAAGGCTCAGTCGTGCCCTTGTGCACCAAATCGTCGATGAGAATGCCGGTATATGAGCCGGCGCGGTCGAGTACCAGCGGCTCTTTGTGCTGCACATACAATGCGGCGTTGATACCGGCCACCAGTCCCAGCGCGCCGGCTTCCTCGTAGCCCGAGGTGCCGCACATCTGGCCGGCGGCAAAGAGTCCGCTTACCTGCCGACAGGCCAGTGTCGGCAGCAAACAGGTGGGGTCAAGACACTCGTACTCAATGGCGTAGGCGGGGCGTGTCATGACGGCGCGCTCCAGCCCGACTATCGACTGCAGCACCTGCTGCTGGATGTCCTCGGGCATCGACGACGACAGTCCTTGCAAGTAAAGCTCATCGGTGTCGAGCCCCATCGGCTCGACAAAGACAGGGTGGCGCGATTTGTCGGCAAAGCGCACGACCTTGTCCTCTATGGACGGGCAATAACGCGCGCCGACGCCCTCGATGACGCCGGAGTAGAGCGGACTGCGGTGCAGGTTGTCGCGCAGCAGCGCGTGAGTGCGCTCGTTGGTATAGGTGACATAGCAGCAGCCGCGCGGCGCAGCCGACGCCTCGTTTTGGTAGCTGAAGGCGGGCAAATCCAGCTCGTCAGGCTGGCGCTCCATGCGCGAAAAGTCGACGCTGTTGGCGTTGATGCGCGGCGGTGTGCCCGTCTTGAAGTGTTGCAGTGGCAGACCGAGCGCCGTCAGACAGTCGGCCAGCGGCACGGCGTTGGTCAGCCCGTCAGGTCCGCAGTCGCGGATGTGCGTGCCGGTGATGATGCGCGCTTTGAGGTAGGTGCCGGTGCAGAGCACGACGGCCGACACGGCGATGATGCGGTCGAGGTGAGTTCTAACGCCGGTCACGCGGCCGTTTTCGGCTAAAATTTCCACCGCTTCGGCCTGTTGCAGCGTCAGGTTTGGCTGGCGCTCTAGGGCGTGCTTGGCGGCGGCCATGTAGGCGCGGCGGTCGGCTTGCGCGCGCAGCGCGTGGACGGCCGGTCCTTTGCCCAAATTGAGCATGCGGACACAAAGGGCGTTTTGGTCGGCCAGCTTGGCCATCTCACCGCCCAACGCGTCGATTTCACGCACCAGATGGCTTTTGGCGCTGCCGCCGATGGCGGGGTTGCAGGGCAGGTTGCCGACGGCGTCGAGGTGCAGCGCCAGACACAGCACCCGCGCGCCCAGCCGTGCGGCGGCCAGAGACGCCTCGATGCCGGCATGACCGGCACCGATGATGGCAATATCGTAGTCATTTTCGTTCATGGTTGGCTCCGTTTATGTGAATAGAATTTCATAGCCGGTCACGGCGTCGAGATAAATGGCGCCCTCGTCGGTGGTCAGTTGCCACGCCGGCTTGAGCAGCGGCTCATCACTTTGACACACATAGACCAGCTCGGCCTGTTGCAGCGCCGAAAATTTGATGTGGTCGGGCACGCTGAGGTAGGTGAGCAGGCAGGCTTTGGCCGAGCGCGACAGCGTATCGCGCACCGCCTTGGGGTTGCCGGCAATCCAACAGCCGCTCAATGCGTTTCCGCCCTCCTTGGCTGTCAGTGTCAGGCCGCCATTGATGACCTTGCGGCCGTCGAAGGACTGTCGTATGCGCTGACCGCTTGTTTCTGCCACATCGCGGAAGGCGCTTGTGGCCGACGCCGACGGCCAGCTGCCCAGCTGCGTCATGCCGCTCCAGCGGCCGTTGGCCGTGACGGCGACGGTGCCGGTGGGTCCGGTGTATATCTTGCTGCCGTCGTCGTTTTCCTGTACGGTGCAGTCGCCGCACAGCAGCCGCGCGATGTCCAACAGCTGCTGCGCGTCATTTTCGTAGTAGAGCGTATAGGCGGCGCTGTCGGGCCAGACAAAGTTCTGACTGAGCGTCACGCCCTTTCGCGACAGCACGGCGGCCATATCGGCACGCTCCTGTCGTTCTATATTGCGCTCGTTTTGGCGCCCGCTGAGCCACATACCGACGAGTACACCGTTGGCTATCAGCAACACGATGAGCAGGTAAATTCTAATGCGCAATCGGCTCATGGCGCCTCCTTGGGCAGCACTACCCACTCGGGCATGATTTTGCCCGTCTCGTCCATCAGCATGACCACACGCAGGCGCTCGTCAGGCCCGACACTGCTGCCGGCGTCGATAAGCTCCTCCTGTTGCAGTGTCCAGAGGTTGTTGTCGGTAAAGCGGTAGAGGCTGAATTCGCCCTCAGTCAGCCGCCCGTTTTGAAAGACCAGCTTGGCGGCGGGCAGCGGCGTATAGCCGTTGTCGTTGTGAGTGTAAACCAACCGCCCGGACGCGGCATAGGCAAAGCGCAGCGTTATGGTATCGGTCTGCTCGCTGCAGTCGAGCAGCACCACCTCGGCGTCGCCGCGGTAGGCCGCACCGGCCTTGAGCAGTGTGTTGGCCCACTCGACGCAGCCGGCCAGCGTGGCGTTTGTCACCTGCTCACTGTCTGTTCCGATATAGCGGTACTTGGCAGCGCCGTTGTCCTTGACGACCAGCTCGTGGGTGCTGTCGTGCACAACGGTCTCACCCGCCTCGTTGTCAAAGGTGATGGCCGACTGCAGCGCTACGCCCATTGTCTCGAGAATGATGCGCCCCCACTGGTTGCGCTGGTCGGGCACGGACAGCTGTGACCAGTTGAGCGCCGGCGCTTTGGCTCCGATGACGTCGTAGGGCTGGAAGTTTTTAACCTCTTTTGTCTCAAAGGCAAAGGCGCATTTTTCCAGCGCCGAAATATCCAAATTGATGTCGTAGGCGGTTTGGGTGCGGATGGCGAAAAAACCCTCCTCCTGCGGCCACGCCAACATCATGGTGCCGTCACGCGCCTTGCCCAGCACCAGCATGTTGGTCTGGCCGTCCGGCTTTGTGCCGTTGCTGCCAATGAGCCAGCAACGCAGCAATGACAGCGGCAGCCGCGTGGGATAGACAAAGGCGACCGAATTGTCAAGCAGCGTTCGGAACGTGCTTTCGTCAAGCGCCTCGACCAGTGGCGGCTTGGTAAGCACTTCTTTAAGCGTGCGGCGCATTTTTTCGTAGGTGCCGGCGACCTCTTTGTCGGCGAACCGCGCGCCGACGCGCAGCCCCTCGTGGCTGACTACGACATCGGACGGCTGCATGACGTCGTGGTAGCGCAGTGTCACGGGCAAATCAATCAGCTGACGCTCGGTGACTGTTTGGTCGCCGAAAATCAGCTTGTTCAGCCAGCCGAAGCCGGGCATATTCAACATCTCGCGGTCACCTATCCAGGTCGACGCAATCATGACCAGCAGTAGAATGAGCAACAGCACATTTAGCACATCCAGCAGGATGCGCTTGGCTCTAGTGCTCACGTGCTCACCCCCTTGGGCGGTTTGATGGGCAGCTTGATGGTGACAACGGTGCCGACGTCTACCTTGCTGGCGACGTCGATGATGCCGCCATGGCGCTCGACGATTTCCTTGGCGATGGACAGTCCCAACCCCGTGCCACCCGATTCACGAGCGCGCGCCTTGTCGACGCGGTAGAAGCGCTCGAAGATGCGCGGCAGGTCGGCGGCGGGTATGCCGATGCCGTTGTCGCTGACAACCGTGGCAATATAGGCGCCGTCGACGTGCAGCTCGACGTTGACCGTGCCGCCCGACGGCGTGTATTTGAAGGCATTGCCGATGATATTGACCAGCACCTGCTCGAGGCGCTCTTTATCGCCGATGATTTTAGGCATTTGGCTGGGGTATTTAAGCTGCAGCGTCAGGTTGTACTGCTTGGCCTGCATTTGCATGGCTTGACAGATGCGCTGGGCCGCCTCGCAGCAGTCGAACGGGCCGGGCTTCCACTCCATTTTGCCGTAGTCGATGCGCGACAAGGTGAGCAAGTCCTGCACAATGCGCGTCATGCGGTCGGCCTCGCTGACGATAACGCCCGAGAAATGGCTGACCATTTCGGGTGGCAGGTCGGCGGCGTCGGACAGCGTTTCGGCGTAGCTTTTGATGTTGGTCAGCGGGGTGCGCAGCTCGTGGCTGACGTTGGCGACAAACTCGCGGCGCATATCGTCAAGCTGCTGCTGCTCGGTGGTGTCGTGGACAACGGCCATGACACCGCCCTCGGCACCGCCCTCGCCAAACGGCGCGAGCAGCACGTCGTAGCGGTGCTCGCCGCGCTCGATGTCGTAGCGGCAAAAGCCGGGCGGTTTGAGCTGACGCAGCTCGTCCATGGGCACCATGCTGCCAAACACCTGTCGATAGGTGTTGGGTGAGTCCTTGCGCAGCATCAGCATTTGAACGGCGGCCGGGTTGACGTGCAACAGCTTGCCGTCCCAGTCGTGGGCGATGACGCCGTCGCTCATGTGTAAAAAGAGCGTGGTCAGCTTGTCGCGCTCTTGCCCGACAGCGTCAATGGTGGCCTGCAGGATGCCGGCCATGTGGTTAAAGCGCTGTGTCAAAATGCCAATCTCGTCGCGCGAGGTCGTCTCGTCGGGCACAGAGAAATCGCCCTCCGACAGTCGTTTGGCACGCTCGGTCAGCTTCTTGATGGGCTGTGTGATGGTACGTGACAAAAAGAAGGAGAGCACAACCGAAATCAACGCGCCGATTAAGAGCGCCTCGATGACAATCATAACCAGCTGGCGGGTCAGGCTTTTCTTTCTGTGCTCGTTGTCGCGTACCTGTACGACGTATTTGTCCTGCTCGCTGCCAACCGGCACGGCAACGTCGATGTAGGCCGACGCGTCGGAATAGTCCTGTCCGATTTGGCCTGTCAGCGCGTGCAGCACGTTGGGCGTTTGCTCGTAGGTCGCCTCCGCCGTGTCGCTCGAGCCGTTGAGGTAGCGTCCGGTTGTGCCGTCAAGCACATAGAACATGCGCTGCTCACCCTCAATGCCCAGCCGACCCGCGTAGCCGGACAGTACCGACGCAATCTGCTGCGGTGCGTCCTCGGCCGCCGCCGCTTGATTGAGGTCGGAAACAAAGCGTTTGTCATTAAACACCTTATCCATCTGCTGGCGAAACTCATTGATGTAAAAGTGATTGACACCGCTTATCAGAAAGGCTCCCACGACGGCCATGAGCGCCAGTATCATCAGTATGAGGATGAATACCAGCTTGGTGTGCAGGCTTTTAATCATGCCCAGTTCTCTCCAAAGTAATAACCCAGGCCGCGCTTTGTCATGACGTAGGCGGGCTCGGCCGGGTCGACCTCAATTTTTTCGCGCAGGCGGCGGACAGCAACATCCACCGTGCGCGTGTCGCCGAGAAATTCGTAGTTCCACACCTTTTGCATCAGTTCCTCGCGCGTGAAGGCGTGGCCGGGCCGTTTGGCCAAAAAGAGCAGCAGGTCAAACTCGCGCTGCGACAGCTCGATAATCTTGCCGTCAATTTTGCAGGTATAGTCTTGCAAAATCAGCGTCAACGAGCCGAAATGCAGCTGTTCGGACACATCGTCGCGCGATTTGCGCCGCAGGTTGGCCTTGATGCGCGCCAGCAGCTCGCGGTTGGCGAAGGGCTTGGTTATGTAGTCGTCGGCGCCCAGCTCCAGGCCGGTGACCTTGTCGCTCTCCTCCTCGCGCGCGGTCACCATGATGACCGGCGTGTGCTTGTCGGTTTTGCGCAGCTCACGGCAAATGTTGAAGCCGTCCATGCCGGGCAGCATGATATCGAGCAGGATGAGGTCAAAGCCGCCCTGCTGCGCCAGTCTCAGCCCCTGCAGTCCGTCGGACACGGGCGTAACCTCGTACCCCTCGCGGCGCAGCAAAAAGCTGAGTATCTCAATAATCGGCTTTTCGTCCTCGACAACTAAAATACGGTCACTCACTTAGGGCAGCCTCCTCTCGCAATTTGGCTTGGGTCAGCAACACGGCCAACGCCGTCTTGGCGTCGGACAGCTCGCCGCGGCACACTTGGGCGACCACGTCGGCAAAGGGCAGCTTGACAATGTCTAAAAACTCGTCGTCATCGGGCTGTAAGCCGATGTAGGTCAGCTGGCGCGCCAGATAGAGGTGCAGCTTCTCGGCGCAGTAGCCGGGCGACGGGTCCATGGTACACAGCAGTTCGTAGCGGCCGGCGGTAAACCCGACCTCCTCGTGCAGCTCGCGTCGGCCGCAGTCGGCGGGGTCCTCACCCGGCTCCAGCTTGCCGGCCGGAATTTCCAGCATGAGCTGCTGGCCGGGGTAGCGATACTGGCGCACCATCGTGATGTTACCTTGGTCATCAAGCGGCAGAACGGCGACACCGCCGGGATGCTCGACAACCTCGCGGTTGACGATTTTTCCGTTGGGCAGCCGCGCCTTGTCGCGCCGCACGTTGACGATTAAGCCTTGGTAGACGGTGGTTTGTTCAACGGTTTGTTCCTCCAGTTGCACGGTTGAGCCCTCCCCGATTACAGCGCTATGGCGGCTTCGAGCGCCAGTGTCAGCAGGCGGGCGCGCACGTCGAAGCGGGTGTTGTACTCGCGGTGGTCCCACTGCTGGCCGGCCAGCGAGTCGCCGGCGTAGTGGATGGCGCCCAGTGTCACGCCGCGAAACTGCGCCACGGCCATCAGCGCCGAGGCCTCCATATCAACGGTGATGCAGCCGTCGGCACGGCGGCGCGCCACCTTGTCGGGCGTCTCGCGGTAAAAGGCGTCGGTGGTCCACACCTTGCCCTTGACATAGGGCACGCGATTGGCCGTCAGCACCGATTCGATGACCGCAACGGCGTGGCGGTCGGCAATCATCTCACGCGTCGGCGGCGCGTAGTGGTATGAGGTACCCTCGTCGCGCACGGCCGTGGTGGGAATGATAAAGCGTCCGGCGGCGATGTCGTCCTTGAGTACACCACAGGCGCCACAGACAATGTACTCGGAAAAGCCCATCGCCGTCAGCTCCTCAAGCTGTGCGGCGGCCAGCGGCGCGCCGACGCAGGCTTGCAGCAGCCCGACGCGTGTGCCGTTGTAATCAACGACATAGACGGGCAAATCAATGCCCTCGGAGCGAAAGGTGTTGACCGCCATATACTGCCGGTCGGCCAGCAGCCGCTCGATGGCCTCGCCGAAATAGCAGAGCACGCAGGCCTCGGGCACGTCGCACGGCTGCACCAGCTGTTCTGGCTCAATAAAGGCCTCGCGCGCGGTGTCAAATTCTAAGATGGGATAGTCCTGGTCCACGGGGTCGCCTCCTCTCAGTCCATGGGGCGCGCCGTCAGCGCAATGAGCAGCTTGCCATTATCGTCACGAGCGGCTATGTTTGTCTTCTTGGCTTGGCATTTAGTGCAGCGATAGGCGATAATGGGGCCTTTTTTGCCGTGTGGATTGACCGCGACCGGCTCCATCAGCGCACCGCACGAATGGGCGCGGTCACCCGGCTGATCATCAACATGCAACGAATAGAGACAAAAGCAGCAGTGGTCACGCGAGCTGTAGCCCAACGGCGGCACCTCTTGGCCGCACTGACCGCAGGTAAAGCCGCTGTCGTTTTTGGTAAACTGCTTCATGGGTTCGGCTCTCCTAAAACAAGGATATGGCTGTCGAAATAGCGCTCGGCAAAGTGCGTCTGCCGCCGGATATCATCGGCGGTGAATCGCTTGCCCTCAGGCGCTACGACCCATTTGCACTCGCAGTCGTCGGCGCGCTCAATGACGGCAATGACCACGCCGTCATAGCGGCTGACCGGCCGGTCAACGCCTAACAAATAGGCGTCCTGCCACTGGCCATCTCCTCCTAAAACACCCTCGATGTAGCCGTAGTTGATGGGATACACGGTGTCGGGCCAACGCGGGTGGCGCGAGCCTACGGGTCGGTCAATGGTAACGGTGACGTGCTGACCCAAGGGCGCTGTCATTCAACCTCTCCAAAATAACGGACCCGCTCGATGGCGGTGCAACCGGCTGTTTTTTCGTCGACGGTAAAGAGTGCGCCTTCGGTGACGACCACGCCCTTGCGCGGCGTTTCGTAGCGCTCGGGCACGCCGCCGAGGAAGCGTTGCAACGACTGTTGCCACTGGACGCCCAGCACCGAGTCGTAGGCTCCGGTCATGCCGAGGTCGGTGATAAAGCCGAGCCCCTGTGGAAAAACCCGTTCGTCGCTGGTCTGGACGTGGGTATGCGTGCCGTACAACACGGCGGCTTTGCCGTCGAGAAAGTAGGCCATGGCCGCTTTTTCGCTGGTGGCCTCGGCGTGAAAGTCGACGACAACAATGTCGGCGTCGCCGCCGGTAATGTGCCGTTCGGCGGCGATAAAGGGGCTGTCGGCGTTAAAGTCGAGCTGGCAGCGCCCAATGAGGTTGAGTACGCCGAAGCGCACGCCGTTTTTGGTCAGCTGCGTGTAGCCGCGACCGGGCGCCCGGTCGGTAAAGTTGGCGGGGCGCAACACGCGCCGGTCGCTGTCGAGCAGCGAGACAATCTGGCTGCGGTGAAAGGTGTGGTTGCCCAGCGTGATGATGTCGGCGCCGGCGGTGAATACGGCGTCGGCCTGAACCGGCCGCAAACCGACCACGTCGGCATTTTCGGCATTGACAACCACCAAATCGGGCTTGAGTTCTTCTATTAAAACGGGTAGCGACGCGGTCAGCGCCGCTACCCCGATTTCCCCGCAGAGATCTCCGATAGCTAGGATTTTCATTACTTGGCAATCGCCATGTGCCGCGTTTCGCGGATGATGTGCACCTTAATTTGACCCGGATACTCCATGTCGGTCTCAATCTTCTGCGTCATCTCGTGCGCCAGCAAAATCATCTGGTCGTCGTTGATTTCCTCCGGCTTGACAATGACACGAATTTCACGGCCGGCCTGCACGGCGAAGGCGCGCTCGACACCCTTGTAGCTGGTGGCAATCTCCTCCAACTTTTCAAGGCGCTTAATGTAGTTCTCAAGGTTTTCGCGGCGGGCACCGGGACGCGCGGCGCTGATGGCGTCGGCGGCCTGCACCAGTGCGGCGATGACTGTTTTGGTCTCGACGTCGCCGTGGTGCGCCTCGATGGCGTGTAGCACATCCTTGCTCTCGCGGTACTTGGTAGCCAAGTCAACGCCCAGCGAGGTGTGCGTACCCTCCATCTCACGGTCAACGGCCTTGCCGATATCGTGCAACAGACCGGCACGTTTGGCCAGCATGACGTCGGCGCCGATTTCGGCGGCCAGTAGGCCGGCCAGATGCGACACTTCAATGGAGTGCTGCAGCACGTTCTGGCCGTAGCTGGTGCGGTAGTGCATACGACCCAGCAGCTTGACCAGTTCGGGGTGAATGCCGTGGACGCCGGTCTCGAAGGTGGCGCGCTCGCCCTCCTTCTTGATGACGCCGTCGACATCGCGTTTGGCCTTTTCCACCATCTCCTCAATGCGGGTGGGATGGATGCGACCGTCCTGAATCAGCTTTTCCAGTGCCACGCGCGCGATTTCACGACGCACGGGGTCAAAGCTGGACAGCGTAATGGCTTCGGGTGTGTCGTCAATAATGAGGTCAACGCCGGTCAGCGTTTCAAGGGTGCGGATGTTGCGACCCTCGCGGCCGATGATGCGTCCCTTCATCTCATCGTTGGGCAGCACCACGACGCTGACAGTCGCCTCGGCGACGTGGTCGGCGGCGCAGCGCTGAATGGCCATACCAATGATTTCGCGCGCCTTCTGGTCGCCTTCTTCCTTGGTGCGTTGCTCAAACTCCTTGATTTTCATGGCCGAAGCATGGGTCAGCTCCGACTCAAGGTTTTTGATGAGATACTCTTTGGCCTCTTCGGCGGTCAAGCCAGAGATGCGTTCCAGCACTTCCATTTGCGCCATTTTAAGCTTCTGTGTCTCGGCGCGTAGCTCTTCAACATCGCGCAGTTTTTTGTTGTAGCTCTCGTCTTTGGCCTCGAGTGCCTCTTGTTTTTTCTCGATCTTGTCCTCTTTTTGCTGTAGATTGCGCTCGAGATTGGTCAGTTCCTTGCGGCGTTCTTTGGTTTCGCGGTCAAATTCGGTTCGGTTGCGATGGATTTCGTCCTTGGCCTCAATCAGCGCCTCACGTTTTCTCGACTCGGCGGCCTTGATGGCTTCGTTGACAATGCGTTTTGATTCTTCTTCAGCGCTCTTAATTTCTTTTTCAGCAACTTTTTTGCGGTAGACTATGCCAAGTACAACGCCGATTACGGCGCCGACCACAATGCCCACAATCGCGTAGAGCAGTTCCGGCATGGGGTTTTCCTCCTTTATATTGAAAGCGTGTTGATGCACGCAAGTCAAGCCATTGTACACTTATTAAAATAGACTGTCAAGGTAAAACGTTGCTAATCGTGCAGAATTATGTCAAATTGTACGCTGTTGCGCCTCGGCGGCGTCCAACTGTTGAAAAAGAAGGCAGGCGGCCACGGCGGGAATGGGTGTGAACAGCCCGCTAATCAAGATGTTGAGCAAAATCGAAACGCCGTCGCTGCCGCCGAAATTGACCAGCATCGCCAACATTTGAACCAGCACCATGATAAACGAAAAGGCGGCAATCAGACCCCAGCGACCGCGGCACAGCTTGAAGGCGTCGACGGGGATGCGCCACAGACTTTTGGGCCGCGTGATGGTCAGCGGAAAGAACAGCGCCGTGACCGTCTGGGTCATGAGCACCACAACGGCCAGCGCGATGGCGGCCAGCGAGCCAAATGACACCAGCAGGTCGTTATCGTTCCAAACCAGCGCCGCAGTCAGCAGCGCCAGCGGCAGCGCCGCCACGAGCAGGATAATTGCGTTTTGCAGCAGCGCGGTGAGATACCACTTGAGCGACCAGCGGCACTCGTTGAGCAGCGCCTGCGTCGGCTGGCCCGGCTCGCGGTCGGTCTGCGCCTTGAGCGCAGCGCGTGTGATGCCGCCGGTGGCCAGTGCGCTGAGCAGCAGGCCGACGGACATGGAGAAGCCGAGCAGCACCAGCAGCGTCGGCCAGATGTCTTGCAGCAGCTGGCGCAGCGCATCGGTCAGCGCGGTAAAATACGCGCCGCTCGTCATCGGGGTTGTGGGCTGCAGCTGCTCGAAAAAGACGCGCATCGGCTCATTGACGCCGGTGGCTATCAGCTGTCGTCCGGCCAGCGCCAAACTGCCAAACACCAACGAAAAGAGTACAATGTGCTTAAAATTCTTGAGATAAAGCCGAATGGCGGCGCCGACCGTGGCCGACGCAGAAATACGCTGCGGCATGGGTTACTGACTGCCGGCGACGGGGCGAATGACAATCAGCGGCGTCAGCTCGCTGCTCTGCCCCGACGGGTTGTCCTTCATAATCGCGCACAGCGTCGGATGCGGATGCTTGACCGACGGCGAGGTGCCGAAGATGTCGACGCGCAGGTCGTTGGCGTCGATGAGAATGACCGGAATGCCCAGCACCTGCTCAATTTCGGCGCACACCTTGTCGGGCTCGCGCGGGTTGAGCAGCGCCATGTCGCGATAAGGCTCGAACTCGGACGGCGCGTAAAGGCCGTCAATGCCGTCGATGCCGTGACCGGCAATTTTGTAGAACAGGCCGTGCTTGCCAAACAGCTTGCCGACCGCCGAACAGAAGGTGGCCCACAGGATGCGCGGCGCACCGGCCAGGTCAATGGCCAGCTGCATTTTGTACGGCTCATGCACGCCCTGTCCGTGCTTGTTGTGCGCGGCAAAGCGCCACAGCAGCTTGGCCCAGAAGCCGACCTTGATGTCCTTGCGCTCGACAATGTTGTTCTGGCACATCGAGATAATTTTTTCCGACAGCGACAGTATATCGCCCGGCTGCTGTATCGGCGCAATGTAGCGCTTGACCAGCTCGGTGTAAGACTCGCCGCGCTCGACAAAATGCGTCTGAACGGCCAGCCGCTGGTAGTCGACACCCTCAACGGTTACCACACCGCGCTCGAAATAGACAATGCCGCTTTCTTCACGCTTGTCCTCAGGGCGGTTACGGAAATCTATCAAAACTGTTCACTCCAAACCTATTGTTATTTATTACCACTAAGTCAATATAATAACCCATTTATAAGGTGTTGACAAGCATAAATATGTAAACTGTCAGGACGGCTTCTGCCGTTCTTTTGTCAGCACGGCGCACAGGCCGGCGACGCCGATGGCCAGCAGCGACATCGTCGGGAATGTGTAGCGCTGCGCCTGTTCGAGCACCATATGAGCCGCCACTGTGCCGCCGACATAGAGCAGCGGCAAAAACAGCAGGTGGTCAAAGCGTGGCACGCCTTTGATTATGCAGCGTGCCGACAGCAGGATAAACGCCAGCAGAAGGGCGAGATAATAGCCACCGCAGACGCCTCGCATTACGGTGAACAGCTCGGTTTGCGGCATCCCGGCGCTATACACGCTGTAGGTCAGCCCCAGCTCGTCGGTTTTCCACATGGCATAGACCTTTTGCGCAAAGAACTTAATGTTGCTGAGTCCGTTATCCGTATAGCGCTGCACGCCAATGTCAAACAGCTGATGGTGCAACGCGTCGGGCGCGAGCGTGCCCTCGATCACTTGCTTGTACAACGGTGTAAAGAGCTTGTTGTCCTCGGCGTTCCAGGTGCCGAGCGCCTCATGGTTGGAACCGTCGAGCATGTTCCAGCCCATGGCAAACGAGGCGGGTTGCCGCCCGATGACGTGCGTGGTCACGCTGCGTGTCACGGCGCCACCTGCGATGTTGATGACCAGCAGCAGGGCAAACCCGCCAATCAGACCGTAGCGCAACGCCTTGTCTTTCCACTGCCCGATGAGGGCTGTCAAAAGCCAGAGCCCATACGCGACAAGAATCAGCGCCGCCAACGGCCGCACGGCCGAGGCCACCGCACACGCGACACCGGCGTAAGCGCTGAACAGCAGCAGCTTGCTTTTGTCCCGGCGGCTCTGGTACGCCAGCGTGATGCAGTAAAGTGTCAGCAAAAGCAGGAACGTGTACGGCACCTCTGCCAACGGCAGTGCGGCATACAGCCACTGTGCAGGCCACAGAACGTACAGCAACATAGCGCCGACACCCGCCGTCCTGCCGCAGAGTTTGGAGGCGATGCAGTATACCAGCCATACGCAGCCCGTGCCGAGCAGAATGTTGACCACCTGCGCCGCCGCGACGACCGACAGGCTGCCGCCGCCCGCCAGCGCTGTACCAGCCACCATGGCCGGATAGCCCAAAAAGTGCGGAAACACGGCGATGTAGTGGGGAAAGATGCTACTCTCCTGCCCCGGATAGTTTAGTTGAGGCAGCGCGCTCTTGGCCACCAGCCCCAGCAAAGCCGCCGCGGCCATGGCAGCGAGCGGCAGGCAGGCCAGCAGCAGCTTGGTGCGGCGGCAGAAGGTCGCGCGTTTGACGTAGACGAAAATGGCCGATGCCAGCAGGCCCAGAAATAAGGCGCCGAGCAGCCACGGGATGAGCGTTGCCAAGGTCGGGTGGTACGTTTTGGTGTTACCGACCAGTCGTTCGGCGATGCCCATGTAGCGGATGGCGTCGTCCTTGGGCGTCACCCGGCCGAAAAAGCAGACGGCGCCGACGCGGGTGACGGCACCGATGGCAAGCAGTACGGCCGGCGTCCAGCGCCACGCCGCCACCTTCTGCCACAGCCGGCGCGGCGTAAGCGCCAGCAGCAGCACCACAACGGCCAATACCGCCAGCGTGTATAACGCGTAGGCGTCAAAGGCGGTCAGGTCGACAAGACGCCGAACCAGCACATAGGTAAAGGTCAGCAGTAAAACGCCGAGCATGGCGCGGTTGAGGACTCGATTGTTCATAAATATGCCCCCTCAGTTTGAATGACAGTATCTTTTATAAGTGTATCACATTGCCCGACGGTCTGCAAACTATGTCGATTGCCGAGCGTGAACGCCAAAAGCTCTCAGCCGCAATACATTGACATTGCTATAGCGATGTGCAATAATACTTTTTAATCTAATTTGAAGGGGGAATGGCTCGTGACAGAGCAATTGATTGAAATGGGGCGCCGTATTGCGTCGTTGCGGGATATTGAGGGTCTATCCGTGGCTCAGCTGGCTGAGCGCTGTGGCATTGACGAAGCTACGTTGCTTCAATACGAGCAAGGCCAGCGCGATTTTTCCTTTTCTTTTCTCACCAACGCCGCCGAGGTGCTGGGCGTTGACGTCGTCGACCTGATTACCGGCGACACGCCGCACTTGTCGGTGTGTGCGCTCAACCGCAAGGGCAAGGGCTACCATGTCAACCGCCGGGCCGCCTACGACTACCAATATCTGGCCGAAACCTTTCGGCACAAGGCTGCCGACCCCTTTGTCGTCACGGTCGAGCCGGCCGAGCAGCGGCCTGAGCAGCACGCGCACAGCGGTCAGGAGTTTAACTACATGATCAGCGGCAAGATGCGCTTTTTCATCGGCGACATTGTGCACGAGCTGGAAGCGGGCGACAGCATTTACTTTAACGCCGGTGTGCCGCACGCCATGCAGGCGCTTGACGGCGCCGCCGCGCAATTTCTGGCAATCGTCATCAAACAACACTAAATCTTTTGTGAAATGTGGAGGTTCTCATGCCCCTATACACCCAATATACCGGTCGGCACCGTGACGATTTTGCCACACTGACCGACCTTCAGCGCAACTATAAAATCACAGTCGGCGAGCATTTTAACTTTGCCTACGACTGTCTTGACCGGCTGGCGGCCGAGACGCCCGATGCGCGCGCCATCGTCTGGGTGGCCGACGACAAGACGACGACACGCACGCTGACCTTTGCACAGCTCAAGCAGCTGACCGACAAAACGGCCAGCTATCTGCACGGGCTGGGCGTGACCAAGGGCGACAAGGTCATGCTGGTGCTGAAACGGCACCTTCAGTTTTGGCCGACGCTGTTGGCGCTGCACAAGCTGGGCGCGGTCACTGTGCCGGCCACGCACCTGCTGACAGTCAAGGACTACTGCTACCGGCTGAAGGCCGCCGACATTTCCACCATCATCACCACGCCCGACAACAACACGCCGACCACCGTCGACGCCGCCGAGTCCGAGAACGGCCGGACGCTGCGCAAGCTGGTGGTCTACGGTCACCAGCGCGACGGCTGGCACGACTTTGACGCCGGTGTCGAGGCGGCCAGCGCCGACTGGTCGCGCGAGACTGTCGGACTAAACGACAACAGCGATATGATGTTGCTGGCGTTCAGCTCGGGCACGACCGGCTACCCCAAGATGGTGTGGCACGACTTTACTTATCCGCTGGGTCACATTCTGACCGGCTGCTTCTGGCACCGCGTCGAGGAAAACGGCCTGCACTTTACCATCAGCGACACCGGCTGGCTCAAGTCGATGTGGGGCAAGGCCTATGGCCAATGGCTGGGCGGCAGCGCCATCTTTGTCTACGACTTTGAAAAGTTTTCGGCGCGCGACATACTCGATATGGTGGCACAGCACAAGGTAACCACCTTTTGCGCACCGCCGACGATGTATCGCTACATGATTAAAGAGGATTTGTCCGGCTTTGACCTGTCGGCGCTCAAGCACTGCACCACGGCGGGCGAAGCGCTCAACCCCGAGGTCTTTGCCCAGTGGCAGCGACAGACTAAACTGAAAATCTTTGAGGGCTTTGGCCAAAGCGAAACAACGCTGTGCTGCATGACGATGTACCCCTTTATGCAGCCGCGACTGGGCTCCATGGGCTTACCGGCGCCCGGCTACGATCTCTATGTCGCCGACGAGCAGGGCAACCGCGTCGAGCCGGGCGTCACGGGCGAGATTGTCATTGCCGCCGACCGCGACGAAAAGACGACCTTTGGCCTGTTCTCCGGCTACTACAACGAGGACGAACGCACCGACGAGGTGTGGCACGACGGCCTGTACCACACCGGCGACACCGCTTACACCGACGAAATGGGCTTCTTGTGGTATGTTGGCCGCACCGACGACGTCATTAAAAGCTCGGGCTACCGCATCGGGCCATTTGAGGTTGAGTCGGCCATGATGGAGCATCCCGCCGTGCTGGAGGTGGCGGTCACCGGCGTGCCCGACCCCGACCGCGGCATGGTGGTCAAGGCGACCGTCGTACTGGCCAACGGCTATACCGCCAGCGACGCGCTGACCAAAGAGCTGCAGGACACGGTCAAGCGCAACACCGCGCCCTATAAATATCCGCGCATTGTTACCTATGTCGACGCCCTGCCCAAAACCATCAGCGGCAAAATCCGCCGCGTAGAAATCCGCACGCAGGACGGCGTGAAATAGCGCACAACAAAAGAACAGAGTCGGCAAGCCGCCGACTCTGTTCTTTTGTTGTAGACGCTATCTTTTGACATACTTGCTCATGTTGTACAGCACCGTGGCCACTTGCGCGCGTGTCGCGCCCGCCTTTGGCATCAGCTTGTTGCCGCTGCCTTGTATCAGCTTGGCGCCAACGGCCCACTTCATTGCCGACAGCGCGTAGCTCGACACCTGTGATTTGTCAGTGTAGCCACTGAGCGTATTGGTGGCCGTTACATTTGCGCCGGTGTACACGGCAAACCGGTACATGAGCACGGCCAGCTGTTCTCGGGTGATAATCTGGTTGGGTGAAAACTTGGTAGCCGACGTACCCGCGACCAACCCTTTTTCTTTGGCCCAAGCCACCGACTGCCCGTACCACTCCTTCATCTTTACGTCACTAAAGCCGCATTCGGTGTATTCGTTCAGTCCGGCCCCATACAGACGTGCCAGCACCAGTACAAACATGGCCCGTGTCATATTCGTGTCGGGACTGAACTGGCTCGGACTGGTGCCGGCAAACAGCCCGCGCTCGGCAACGAAGCAGATATTGGCTTTGCCCCAATGTTTTTTGATGTCGGTAAATTTGCCGCACACGTGCGTAGAAGTGTCCCGGCATATGACGACCAACGTCTTTGGAATTTTGTTGGCCACCGAGGTGTAACTGTTGCCCGGTGTTTGCGCAAGACCGTCGGCGTAAATGGCAATAACCTTTTTCCCGCTGCTGGGCGTAATTGTGTACGTGGCACTGCCGTTTGCATAACTGCCGCAAACCGCTTTCCCGCCGACAGCGGTAATGTGCGTATTGACATATGTCACGTCTCTGGCAGCAGAAAACCGTGTGCTGCCGTCCTTGGTTATGTCATAGTTTTCTTTGGCAGTCTGAAGCTCGGCATTGACCTTGCCGGCAAACTGATTGCCCGTCGCCAATGGAATGCTGTAATAGGTCACTTCACGGCTTATTTGCATGCTGTCGGCATACTCATTTACATGATAATCCATCCTGCCATTGGCCGTTGCGGCAATTTTAATGTCATACACCCCGGTTAGCGGCAGTGCAATGTATTTCTGGGAGCCGGTGACTGACGCTGCCACGCCGTACTTACACACGACGACCTCGTTGTTGACAATGGACACGACCAGCTCACCTTTGCTTGAATACACATTGACGTCAGTCGGGCACGCAACTGTGACGCCTTTGCACACGAAGTTTCCGTCGCCTGTTGTCTTGATATTGCCGTGGCACTGTAACGTCTGGAGGGATAGTTTTTCATTTGTCAACGTTTCGACCAGCGGGCCGGTACTCTTTTTCGTGAGCTTGTTCCACACCACTTGGATGTACGACCGGTTTTGCAGCTCAAGCGCCTTGATCATCACATCGATAGAATACATTTCCACCATTTTCGTCAACGAAAAGGCCTCGTGGAACTGTTTGGCGCTCTCGTAGTCCTGCTTACTCAGCAGATTGGACAGCGTTTTATCGAGTACGCGCTTCATCGACGCTTCAAAATAGTAGTTGGCACGCAGCAGCTCACGACAGTCGACAACATCGCCCGTCTTGGCTATCCACTTGGCCAGCGACCAACCGTTGTTGTAGGCCCAAACGATGACGCCAGCCTGCCCCACCGCCTTATTGCCCAGCTTGGCGACCATCCAGTCCTCAGTGACGTCGGACATCTTGTCGGCAAAAAACTCATAGGTCGGCTTGGCGGCTTTCTTCGCAAACTCTACCGCCACTTGAGCCGTAATTGCGCCGGTCGACAGGCCGTTGTACTTGGTGTAGCCCTCGACCGCCTTTTTGAGCTGCTGCGCATAATAGGTGTTGGACGGCAGCACGTCGGAGGCGGTCAGCATGGTCAACATCTTTTTGAAATCTTCGGTGGTCTGCAGGTAGGTGTTCAGCGTCAGCACATAGTTGATGCAGTCGATGGTGTAATCGAGCACCGCCTGTGACGTGTCAATGGCGTCAAACGCCACGCCCAGCCCCTTGAACAAGTTCTTGGCACCCGCCGACTTAAACACCTCGGTAAAGCCGGTCTGTAGGCCCGTTTTGCTCGGTTTTTTGCCCTTGCACAGGTCAAGCACCGCTGTTTGGTCCAGCGCGCCCCACTCGGATTTCCAGTTGTTTTTCACAAAGCTGTACAGCTTGCCGGCCAGCTCTGTTGTCTTGCCCGCCGCGTTCTGTTTAAACAGGTTTTCCAGCATGGTGTAGCTGCCCTGGTTGTTGATGTAGTCGGCCAGTATGACCTCGTACTGGTTGTCAAACATGCTCAGCGCCTTGGCCGACAGCAGCTCGGAGGTAAATTGCATGCCGTCAAAAATAGCCTGCGCCAGATTGGAGGCGGCGTTGTCCTTGTCGTAGAGATACTGCGCCCACCGCTGCCGGTTGTTAAAAGAGAGGTAGGCGTGGCCCCCGGTACCCGTGGCAAAGTTAAGATGCTCTTTGACGTAGGCGGCACTGCCGTCATCGGGCATGGGCGTGGGGGGTGGCGAGGGGGTTGGGGTGTATTGTCCCAGATTCCAGCCGGCTACATCGCATTGGCCATAATCGTTATACCCTACGGCGACGACTGTGCCGTCTTTTTTTAGCCCTACGGTGTGATACCCGCCCGCCGCGGCCATTGGTTGCGTTACAAACGCCGTCTCCGCTGTTGTCGTCAACACCGGTGCCGGCAGCATGCCGCACAGCAGTGCCAGCACCATGCCCACGCTTATCAACTTTCGTCCCGCTCGTTTCTTCATACTTGCCGCCTCCGTCATTCATTTCATAGGTCATAGTATATCGAACCGCAATGGGTGTGTCAACAACAGCCGGTCCTTTCTTGTCGGCGGCGGCGGCATGTGGTATACTGGGCGTAAAAACAATGCACGGGAGCGATAGCATGATCAAAAAGTACTTTTGCGACCTGAAGCGCGAGTTTTCCGGCTACAACGGCACCACGTTCCGCCACGACTTGATGGCGGGGTTGACGGTTACGGCCGTGGCCATTCCGCTGGCGCTGGCGTTTGCCGTCAGCTCGGGCGTCGAGGCGGCGGCGGGGCTGGTGTGCGCGGTGGTGGCGGGGCTGGTCATTGGGCTGCTGTCGGGCGCTTCGTTTCAAATCTCGGGGCCGACGGGCGCGATGGCGGCCATTCTCGTCAGCATCGCCACGCAGCACGGCATTCAAGCTGTGTTTGTCGCCGGGTTGCTGTCGGGCGTTATCCTGCTTTTGGCCGGACTGCTTCGGTTTGGCCGATTGGTGCAGTTTATCCCCTCGCCTGTCATTGCCGGCTTCACCTCCGGCATTGCCGTGATTATTGCGCTGGGGCAAATCGACAACTTTTTTGGCGTACACAGCGAGGGCACGCACCTGCTGGAACGGCTGGGTTCGTACGGCAAGCTGGGCTTTTCGCCGGTGTGGCAGGCCGTTGTCATCGGCGGCACGGTCATGGCCGTGCAGCTGCTGTGGCCCAAGAAGCTGGGGCGCATTGTGCCCGGCTCGCTGGTGGCCATTGTTGTTGCCGTGGCTGTCAATGCCATTGTGCGCTGGGATGTGGCCATTGTCGGCGACATTCCCAAGCAGCTGGTGCTGGACAACCGGCTGTCGCTGGGCGCCTTGGACTGGGCGCGTATTCAGGCGGCCATCGGGCCGGCGCTGACCATTGCCACGCTGGGCATGGTCGAGAGCTTGCTGTGCGGCGTGGCGGGCGGCCGCATGAAAAACGAGAAACTGGACGCCGACCGCGAGCTGGTGGCGCAGGGCGTCGGCAACATGATTTTGCCCTTCTTCGGCGCCATCCCCGCCACGGCGGCCATCGCTCGCAGCAGCGTGGCCATTAAGGCCAACGCGCAGACGCGGCTGGCCGGCATTATTCACGCGCTGGGCATTTTGGCCTCGATGTTTGTGCTCGCGCCCGTGATGCGGCTGATCCCCATGCCGGCGCTGGCCGGTGTGCTGATTGTCACGGCGTGGCGCATGAACGACTGGGAGAACATTCGCTACTATTTCCAACGCCGTTTCTACAGCTCAATGCTCTTTTTCGGCGTGACCATGCTGGCGACGGTTGCGCTTGACCTCAGCATTGCCATTGCCATCGGCGTGGCGCTGTCACTGCTGCATTTTGTGATTACCAACACGCGGCTGGCTGTGGAAATCAGCGAGGTTCGGCACGACGAGGTGTTGGAAAAGACAGGGCAGACGGTATCGCATTTGCCGCGCACGCAGGTCGTTTATATCACCGGCCCGTTGTTTTTCGGCAATGTTGGCCGCTTGCAGGAGGCCTGCACGCCGTCGGCGCTGGCCGAGATTGTGATTTTCTCGGTGCGCGGTCTGCCGACCATGGACGCCAGCAGCGCCCACGCCGTTCACGAACTGGTACACGAGCTGCGCGGGCTGGGCAAACGCGTGCTGTTCTGCGGTGTACAGCCGCCGGTTTTGGCGTTGCTCCGCCGTGCCGGTGTGCTGGAAGAAATCGGCGAAGACAATATCTGCCACGACGCACTGGCGGCGATTCAACAAACCGCTACTGTATAACGCTTTGCAATCGACTTTTTTCGACCGCAGCCGGTAACGGCTGCGGTCGGTTTTTCTTGCCAAGTACCGGCGGGTATGGTACACTGTAGAATATACAGAAACTATGCAGAGGAGACTGATTGACATGGGTAACACAATTATCGTTGAGGCATCGGCCCGTCATATGCACATCACGGCCGAGGCGCTGGCCGTTCTGTTTGGCGAGGGCTACCAGCTGCACAACAAGCGTGAGCTGTCGATGCCGGGTGAGTTTCTGACCGAGGAGAAGGTTCGCATTGAGGGCCCGCGCGGCGCCATTGACCGCGTCAGCATTCTGGGTCCCGAGCGCAAGGCGGTGCAGGTCGAGGTGTCGATGACCGACGCGCGCGTGCTGGGTCTTAACCCGCCGGTGCGCCTGAGCGGCGATTTGGCCGGCAGCGCGCCGCTGAAGCTTGTCGGCCCGGCCGGTTCGCTCGACATTACCGAGGGCTGCGTCGTGGCCAAGCGCCACGTTCACATGATTCCTGAAACCGCCGCTGCTATGGGCATTACCGACGGTCAGACCGTCAGCGTTGCCATTGGCGGCGAGCGCGCCGTCACCTTTGGTGACACCGTTGTGCGCGTCAGCCCCAAGTTTGCCGACCGTATGCACATTGACTATGACGAGGCCAATGCCGCCGGTCTGTCCGGCGAAGTCGAGGGCACCATTATCGTCTAAGCCCGCCACTGTTAGGAGGGATTGGCTATGGCCACAAAAAAGCAACTCGAAGACCTGAACACTCACTTGTATCTCTACCACGAGGGCAATGACATTCGCGCCTACGATTTTTTGGGGGCGCACTTTGTCAAGCAAGGGCGTCAGGAGGGCGTTTGCTTCCGCGTTTGGGCGCCCAACGCCCAGCACGTCTCGGTAATTGGCGATTTCAACGGCTGGGACCGCGAGGCCAACGGTATGCAAAAGCTGCCCGACGGCGTGTGGGAGTGCTTTGTGGCCGGGCTGTCGTCCTTTGACTGCTACAAGTATCAAATTCAAACGCAGGCCGGCGACTGGCTGGCCAAGGCCGATCCCTACGCCTTTCACGCCGAAACACGGCCGGGCACGGCGTCCAAGCTGTACGAGCTGGACGGCTACACATGGGACGACGAGACTTGGCTACAGGCGCGTACCGCCTGCTATAACAAGCCGCTCAACATCTATGAGGTCAACGCCAACTCGTGGCGCAAGCACGAGGACGGCAGCTTTTACTCTTATAGCCAACTGATTGATTCACTCGTGCCCTATGTCAAGGAGATGGGCTATACCCACGTCGAGTTCATGCCGCTGACCGAATACCCCTACGACAAGTCGTGGGGCTATCAGGTGACCGGCTACTTTGCCGCCACCAGCCGCTTTGGCACACCGCATGATTTGATGGCGCTGATTGACGCCTTTCATCAGGCGGGTGTCGGCGTGATTTTGGACTGGGTGCCGGCGCATTTTCCCAAGGACGCGCACGGCTTAGCGATGTTTGACGGCAGCTGCTGCTACGAGTACGCCGACGAACTCAAGCGTGAGCACAAGGACTGGGGCACACACATCTTCGACTACGGTCGCAATGAAACGCGCTCGTTCTTGCTGTCGTCGGCGCTGTTCTGGCTGGAGAAGTACCACATTGACGGACTGCGCGTTGACGCCGTGGCCAGCATGCTCTACCTCGACTACTCGCGTGAGCACGGTCAGTGGCGACCCAACATCTACGGCGGTCACGAGAATTTAGAGGCCATTGACTTTTTGCAGAAGCTGAACGAGCAAATATTTGCCAACTTCCCGCACGCCTTGATGATTGCCGAGGAGTCGACCGCCTTTCCGATGGTCACCAAGCCGGTACATATGGGCGGGCTGGGCTTTAACTACAAGTGGAACATGGGCTGGATGCACGACACGCTGGAGTATTTCCGGCTCGACCCCTATTTCCGCCAGCACCACCACAACAACCTCACCTTTGCCATGTGCTATGCCTTTTCCGAGAACTTTATCCTGCCGCTGTCACACGACGAGGTGGTGCACGGCAAGGGCTCGATGATTGGCCGTATGCCCGGCTTCTACGAGGACAAATTTGCCGGTCTGCGCGCCTACTACGCCTTTATGCTGGCGCATCCGGGCAAGAAGCTGACCTTTATGGGCCACGAGCTGGGTCAGTTTGACGAATGGAACGACGAGACCGAGCTACAGTGGCCGCTGCTGCAGTATCCGGCGCACGAGCAGCACCAGCACTTTTTCCGCGACATCAATCATTTCTATCTCTCGCGGCCTGAAATGTGGGAGGTTGACACCAGCTGGGAGGGCTTTGAGTGGCTGTGCACCGACGATACCGGTGGCAACACACTCGCCTTTATGCGACGTGACGACGACGGCCGTGATCTTGTTTGCGTCTTTAATTTCAACGGACATCATAAAACTGAATATAGGCTGGGTGTGCCGCGTGCCGGCACGTTTACCGAGGTGTTTAACACCGATGAGGTTGCCTACGGCGGCGAGGGTCGCAAGAACGGCAAGCTCAAGAGCCAAGAGGTTGAATGGCAAGGCCGCAACCACTCGCTGCTGATGAACCTGCCGCCCAACGGCGCGGTGTTCTTTACCTTCCAGCCCAAGCCGGTACGGGCTAAGCCTGCGGCAGCTAAGACCGCCGCTAAGAAGCCCAAGGCGGCGACCACGGCCAAACCTAAAGCCAAAACAAAGTGAGGCGAATACCATGTCTTTGAAAAAGGAATGCGTAGCCATGCTGCTGGCCGGTGGCCAGGGCAGCCGCCTGTATGTGCTGACCACCAAGGTGGCCAAGCCGGCCGTTCCCTTTGGCGGCAAGTACCGTATCATTGATTTTCCCCTCAGCAACTGCATCAACAGCGACATTGACACCGTCGGCGTGCTGACGCAGTACCAGCCGCACGAGCTCAATGCCTATATCGGGTCGGGCCAGCCGTGGGATCTCGACCGACTGGAGGGTGGCGTACATATTCTGCCGCCCTATCAAAAGAGCCGCGGCAGCACCTGGTACAAGGGCACGGCCAACGCCATTTACCAGAACATTGAGTTTGTCGACCACTACGACCCCGACTATGTGCTGGTGCTGAGCGGCGACCACATCTACAAGATGGACTACTCGTACATGATTGACGCACACAAGCGCACCAAGGCGGCCTGCACCATCGCCGTGATGGAGGTGCCGACCGAGGAGGCGCCGCGCTTTGGCATTATGAATGTCAATCCCGACGACACCGTCTATGAATTTGAGGAAAAGCCCAAGAAGCCCAAGTCCAACTTGGCATCGATGGGTATTTATGTATTTACCTGGGCGAAGTTGCGCCAGTATCTCATTGACGACGAGGCCAACGCCAAGAGTAGCAACGACTTTGGCGGCGACATCATCCCCAACATGCTGGCGGCCGACGAGAAACTCAGCGTCTACCGTTTCAGCGGCTATTGGAAAGACGTCGGCACCATCGACAGTCTGTGGGAGGCCAACATGGATATGCTGGCCACGTCGAGCGACAACAACGTCTTTGACTCCGACATGAAGATTTACGGCCGCAACCCGACGGCGCCGCCGCACTATATCGGCAAGCACGCCAAGGTCAGCCACTCGCTGGTGACCGAGGGCTGCAGCGTTGACGGCACTGTGGAAAACTCAGTGCTGTTCCACAGCGTGACGGTGGAGCCGGGCGCGCAGGTCAAGTACTCAATTCTTATGCCGGGCGTAACAATTGGCAAGGACGCGTGTGTAGAATACGCGATTATTGCCGAGAATGTATCTGTGGGTGCCGGTGCGCGCGTCGGCGCCGACCCGCAGAGTTGTGACACACCCGAAGACTGGGGCGTGGCCGTTGTTGCGACCGGCGTTACCATCGGTGCCGGCAAGACACTGCGGCCGCGCGAAATGGCCGACGCCGACGTTTAACAGCTTGCTGTCCGCCCTACAGAGATTTAGGAGGTGGCCTCTCGATGAATGACCTTCATGGCCTGATTTTCGCCTATAATACCAATACGCGGCTGAAGGAGCTGACCGAGCACCGCACGGTGTCGTCAATTCCGTTTGGCGGCCGTTACCGCATTATCGACTTTATGCTGAGCAACATGGTCAACGCCGGCGTTACCGATGTCGGCGTCATCATGCGCGACAGCTACCAATCGCTGCTGGATCATCTCGGCTCGGGCAAGGACTGGGATCTCGCGCGCAAGCGCGGCGGTCTGCGCCTGTTGCCGCCGTTTGGACTACCCAGCGTCCACGGCCCGGCCTTTTTCCGCGGCCAAATGGAGGCGTTGGCCTGCGTCAGCGACTATTTGTCACACATTCGCCAGGAGTACGTCTGCATCGCCAACGGCGACATTGTCGTCAATCTGCCGCTCGAGTCGGTGCTGGACCAGCACCTGCGCACGGGCGCCGACGTCACCTGCGTCTGCACGCCGCACCCCATCAGCGAGCCGGGCACAGCGACCTATGTCTCGCTGGGCAAGAGCAATATCGTGACCGATGTTGTTGTCGGGCGTCCCGAGGTCAACAGCTATGAGACGCTGGGCGTGTATATCATGAGCAAGAAGTTTTTGGAGAGTGTGACGGCCTACTGCCACGGGCACAACCTCTACGACTTCGAGCGCGATGTGCTGCAGCGAATGCGTGACCAGATTACCATCTACGCCTTCCCGTTCGAGGGCTATGTCGCGCACTTGCAGTCAACGGCGCAATACTTCAAGCACAGCATGGATTTGCTGTCGCCCGAGGTGCGCAGCAGCCTGTTTTTGCGCAGTCGTCCGATTAAAACCAAGGTGCGCGACGAGACGTCGGCCTACTACGGGCCCGACAGCTCCGTGTCCAACAGTGTGTTGGCCGACGGCTGCATTGTCGAGGGTACGGTGGAAAACAGCATCCTGTTCCGCGGCGTGCGCGTGGAGCAGGGCGCTGTGGTAAAGAACTCGATTTTGTTGCAGGATACCATGGTGTCGGCTGACGCACAGCTCAACTACGCCATCTGTGACAAAAACGTCAACATCCACAAGGGTCGTATTTTGATGGGGCATGATTCCTACCCCATCGCCATCAGCAAGAACACGTCGGTCTAACCCGGCGTGAGGAGAAAGGAGTTTCAAGATGAACGTACTGTATGCAACCAGTGAAGCTGCTCCCTTTATCAAAACGGGCGGACTGGGCGATGTCAGCGGCGCGCTACCGAAGGAACTGGTCAAGCAGGGTGTGCAGACACGCGTTATTCTTCCGCTCTACTCGGCCATAGGGCAGGAGTGGCGCGACAAAATGGTGTTCATCAAGTATATCTATTTCAATCTGGCGTGGCGCAACCTTTACTGCGGCCTGTTTGAGCTGCAGCAGGATGGTGTCAGCTACTACTTTGTTGACAACGAGTACTACTTTAAGCGCCACGAATTGTATGGCCACTATGACGACGGCGAGCGCTTTGCTTTTTTTGCCAAGGCGGTTGTGTCAGTGCTGCCCGATTTGGGCTGGACGCCCGACGTCATCCACTGCAACGACTGGCAGACGGCGCTGGTGCCCATTTTCCTCAAGGCGGGCAACCCCATCTATCACGGCATCAAGACCGTCTTTACCATTCACAACATAGAATACCAAGGGCAGTATAACGCCGACATGTTTACCAGCGTGCTGGGACTGCCCGACTGGGCTTTCACCGGCGTGCTGGAATACAACGCCAACGTCAACCTGATGAAAGGCGCGATTGTCTGCTCTGACGCGGTGACCACGGTCAGCCCCACCTATTCGGAGGAGCTGCAGTATCCCTTCTACGCCCACGGGCTGGACGGATTGCTGACGGCCAACCGGCACAAAATGTCGGGCATTCTCAACGGCATTGACACCGAGGTGTTCAATCCCGCCAAGGACACCAGCCTGTTCAAAAAATACAGCCTGCGCACGCTGGCGCAAAAGGCGGTCAACAAGGCCGAGCTGCAAAAGCTGTTGGGGCTCAACCAGGATCCGGCTATTCCGCTGGTGGCGGTGATTAGCCGCCTGACTGCGCACAAGGGTCTGGATTTGGTCGCGGCCAAGCTGGATGAGATGATGGAGCTGGACATTCAGTTTGTCGTGCTGGGGCGCGGCGACTGGCATTATGAGCATATGTTTAACGCCGCGCAGGCGCGCTACCCCGGCCGGTTCTCGGCCAACATTCTCTACAACCCCACGCTGGCCAACCAGATTTACGCCGGCGCCGATTTGCTGATGATGCCGTCCAAGAGCGAGCCGTGCGGGTTGGCGCAGATGATTGCCATGGAGTATGGCACACTGCCGCTGGTGCGGGAAACGGGCGGTCTCAAGGACACCGTTATCCCCTACAACGCCGCGACCGGTGAGGGCAACGGTTTCTCATTTGCCAACTACTCGCCCGACGACCTGCTGCACGTGCTGCGCGGCGCCGTGGCGCTGTATAACGACAACCCCAAGGCGTGGAAGGCCATGCAGAAAGCCGGCATGACCACCGACTGGAGCTGGAAAAACGCCGCCAGCCACTACATAGAGCTTTATCAGAACATACTCAAAGCTTGACACCTGAAGTTAAAGGAGCATGCCCGTCATGTCGAAAAAACAAGCGCGCCAACCACTGAAGGAACAGATTGCCGGTAAGGTTCACCGCCATTTTGGCCGTCAGCTGGAGGACGCCTCGAAAGAACAGATTTGGAAAGCCTGCGCGCTGGTGCTGCGCGACGAAATGAGCAACCGGCTCATTGCCGAGCAGGACCGCGTTGACCCCAAACGCGAGGTCCACTACCTGTCGCTGGAGTTTTTGATGGGTCGCTCGCTGAGCAAAAACGCCTACAACCTGGAGCTGCTCGACGAGCTGACCGACACGCTGAAAAGCCTTGGCTTTGAAGCGGCCGACCTCTTTGAGGTTGAGCCCGACGCCGGTCTGGGCAACGGCGGCTTAGGTCGTTTGGCCGCCTGCTACCTGGAGTCGATGACGACGCTGGGCATTCCGGCGACCGGCTACTCGCTGCAATACGAGTACGGCGTCTTTGCCCAGAAAATCATCAACGGTGAGCAGGTAGAACTGCCCGATTATTGGTTGGAGCAGGGCGAATCGTGGCTGATTCCCGCGATGGATGAGGTGCAGGAGGTTAAATTCGGCGGACGGGTTGTCGAAACGGCGGTCAACGACCGGCTGGTGTTCACGCTGGAGGACGCCACCTCGGTGCTGGCCGTGCCGAAGGATATGCTCATCTGCGGCTACAAGACCAATCACGTCAACACGCTGCGGCTGTGGGAGTCTCGCAGCCCGGTGTCAATCAATATGCAGCAGTTCTTCCGCGGCGAGCACGTCAAGGCACAGGAACAGGCCGCGATGGCCGGCGCGATTACCAAGCTGCTCTACCCCGAGGACAACAACTACGAGGGCAAGAGCCTGCGGCTGCGTCAGCAGTACTTCTTTGTCAGCGCCACGGTGCAGAGCATCTGCAAGCGCCACAAGGCGCAGTATAAGAGCCTGTCTAACTTCCACCGCAAGCACTTGATTCACATCAACGACACCCACCCGACGCTGGTCATTCCCGAGCTGATGCGCATTTTCCTCGATGAGGAGGGCATGGATTGGGACACCGCCTGGTCGATTGTGACGCAGACGGTCGCTTATACCAACCACACCGTTATGGCCGAGGCGCTGGAGTGCTGGCCGCAGACGCTGGTTCAGCAGCTGATGCCGCGCATTTGGCAGATACTGTGTGAAATCAACGACCGTTATCTGGACAGCCTGCGCAACCGCTTTGGCAACGACCTTGACCGCCTGCGCGACATGGCCGTCATTTGGGACGGCACGGTGCGCATGGCCAACCTGTGCGTCCACGCCTGTTTCTCGGTCAACGGCGTCAGCGCGCTGCATAGCGACATCCTCAAAGATCGCATCTTTAATTACGAGTACAACATCACCCCCAAGAAGTTCACCAACGTCACCAACGGCGTTGACCACCGCCGCTGGCTGGCGCAGATTAACCCCAAGCTGGACGGCCTTATTTCCGAATTGCTGAAAGACAGCAGCTATCTGCTGGACTACAACGACCTCAAGAGGTTGGACGCCTTTGCCGACAAGCCGGCCGTGCAAAAGAAGCTGGCGGCCATCAAGTACGACAACAAGGTGCGGCTGAGCAACTATATCCAGCAGGCGCAGGGCATTGCCGTTGACCCGTCCGCGCTGTTTGACGTACAGGTCAAGCGCCTGCACGAGTACAAGCGCCAGCTGCTCAACGTGCTGCACATCCTGACGCTGTACCAATCGCTGCGCGACAACCCCGGCCAGACGATGCAGCCGCGCGTCTTCTTCTTTGGCGCCAAGGCGGCCAGCGGCTACTATGCCGCCAAGCGCATTATCAAGATGATTAACTCGCTGGCACACCAAATCAACAGCGACCCGCTGGTCAACGGCCGGCTCAAGGTCGTCTTTGTCGAGAACTACCGCGTCAGTCTGGCCGAGCTGATTATGCCGGCCGCCGAGCTGTCGGAGCAGATTTCCATTGCCGGCAAGGAGGCCAGCGGCACGGGCAACATGAAGTTTATGTTTAACGGCGCGTTGACCATCGGCACACTGGACGGCGCCAACGTCGAAATGCACGAGGCCGTCGGCGATGACAACTTCTTCTTGTTTGGTCTGCGCGCGCATGAGGTCGAGCGCATTCAGCGCGAGGGCAGCTACAACCCCAGCGCCATCTACCAGCACAACGAGCCGCTGCGCCGCGTGCTGGACATGATGAGCCAGGGCTTCGACGACGGCGTGTCCTATGCCGACATCACGCAGTCGCTGCTGATTGGCACCTACGGCGTGCCCGACCCCTATATGCTACTGGCCGATTATGACAGCTATGTGGCCGCGCAGCAGCGCGTCAGCGACGCCTATGGCGACGCGGCGCACTGGAACGCCATGAGCCTGCGCAACATCGCAGCGGCGCGGCGCTTCGCCTCCGACCGCAGCATCCGCGACTACGCCAAAGGCATCTGGAAGGTGCCGACACGCGAATTATAGTACGCACCGCGCTTCAAATCGACAAGCCATGACGACTGTCATGGCTTGTTTATCAAGAAAGGACAACCCTCTATGACAGCTACAAAAGTGTATTCTTCCAAAAAGCTGGTCACGGCCGCCACCTGTCTCGCGCTGGGCGTACTGCTGCCGATCATTTTTCACAGTGTGCCCGGCTTTGGGCCCACCTTTTTGCCCATGCACCTACCTGTTCTACTGTGCGGCATGCTGACCAACTGGCAGTTGGGGCTGCTGTGCGGCGTGGCGACACCGCTGCTGTCATCGCTGATGACAGGTATGCCGCCGTTTCCCGTCATTGGGCTGCCGATGTGCTTTGAATTGGCGACCTACGGCATTGTGATTGCGCTGCTGGTTAAGCGCAACGCGCAGCTGGCGCTGGTATCGGCCATGGTGGCCGGTCGTGTGGTGTCGGCGTTGGCGCAGCTGTTAATCTGGGGTTTGGGCGGCAAAGCCTTTGCCCTGCCCGCCTTTTTAACCGCCTCGTTTGTCACGGCGCTGCCCGGCATTGCCATTCAGCTGGCGCTGCTGCCGCTGTTGTATGCCGCGTTGGCCAAGAGCGGTTTGCTGGAGGATAAAAACCATGGTGCTTGATATTTTAGCCGTTGTTCTGGCTGCGTTGGCGCTGGTCGTGGGTGTTGTCGTGCTGCTCCGGCTGTCGAAGCTGGGCGCCGCCGACAAGCTGCAAGTCGACTTTGACCGGCTGCAACACAATGTGCAGCTGGCCATTGAGGCGTCGGACAGCGCGCAGGCACGGCTGCTGCAGGCCATGACGCAGGCGCATGGCGACCGGCTGGACGACGTCAACCGCACGCTGTCCAACCGGCTGCGTGAGTTTAGCGAGCAGGCCCACAATGCCAATGTCGAGGGCGCGCAGCGGCTGGAGACAATCCGAACCGCCGTCGAGCAGCGGCTGACGGCCATTCAGACCGACAACGCGCTGAAGCTGGAACAGATGCGCGCCACCGTCGACGAAAAGCTGCAGGCGACGCTGGAAACGCGCATAGCGCAATCGTTTAAGAGCGTCAGCGAGCAGCTGGAGCAGGTGTACAAGGGCTTGGGCGAGATGCAGTCGCTGGCCACCGGCGTCGGTGACTTGAAAAAGCTGCTGAGTGGCAGCAAGACGCGAGGCATCTTGGGCGAGCAGCAGCTGTCGGCTATTCTCGAGCAGATTATGGCGCCCGACCAGTATCAGGAAAATGTCGCTACTACGGGCACGACCGAGCGCGTTGAGTTTGCCATTAAGCTGCCGGGCGACGACGAGTCGCCGGTGTGGCTGCCCATCGACGCCAAATTCCCCATCGACCCCTACAACCGCCTGCTGGACGCCTACGAAAATGGCACCGAGACGACGGCGGCGGCCAACGAGCTGAAAAGCATGATTAAGCAGGCGGCCAAAAGCATCCGGGACAAGTACTTACAACCGCCCGCCACCACCGATTTCGGCATCATGTTTTTGCCGACCGAGGGGCTGTACGCCGAGGTGCTGCGGCTGGACATCACTGCCGAGCTGCAGTCGGTCTACAAGGTCATTGTGGCCGGCCCGACGACGATGGCGGCGCTGCTGAACAGCCTGCAAATGGGCTTCCGCACGTTGGCCATTCAAAAGCGGTCAAGCGAGGTGTGGCAGGTGCTGAACAACGTCAAAACCGAGTTTGGCAAGTTCAACGACGTGCTGATGAAGGCGCAGGATCGCCTGCGTATGACCAGCGAGTCTCTTGAATCGTTGGTGGGCACGCGCAGCCGCGCCATCGAACGCAGTCTGCGCAACATTGAAAAGTTGCCCGATGAGCAAACATCGCTGGATTTCCTGGCGCTGGAGGACGGCAAGGCGTAGCGTGGCCGCAGCGCCTCAATCATAACAGCGTTCTGTTTCCCACTATAGTATCCCAGCACGGTCGGCCGGTTTGGCTGACCGTGTTTGTGGTTGTCATTGTTTTTTCTTGACCCCGCCGCCACTTTGTGCTATTCTTTTTGAGAACGGTTCTCAAAAACACACAAAGAGGTTGCATATGAAGAAATCTGTCGTTTTATTGCTGGTGGCGCTGTTGCTGCTTTCTGCCTGCGGGACGGCGCCTGTTGCGTCGAGTAACACGGGCAAGCCGCGCATTGTCGCCAGTTGTTTTGTCGCCTATGATTTGGTGCGCGCGCTGGCGGGCGGTGCCGTTGAGGTGTCGCTGCTGATGCCGCCGGGCGTCGACAGCCACCATTTTGACCCGTCGCTGCAAGACATTGCCGGCATTGAATCGGCTGACCTCTTTGTCTACATCGGCGAGGCCAGCGAGCCGTGGGTGGTCAAGCTGCTGCCGTCATTAGGCGGGGATGTTGAGCGACTGGCGCTTGACAACGGCATTTCGCTGTCGGTCACCGATCAGCTGGGCACGCGCGACGACGCGCACATCTGGCTCAACCCGCAGAATGCCATGACCATGATTGCCACACTGAGCGGTCAGCTCAGTCTACTGTGCGATGATGGTGCCGCCGTCAACAAGGCTGCCGCCGATTTAAGCGCGCGGTTTTCTGATTTGGATAATCGATTGCGGGCGCTGGCCGTCACACAGAGCAAGCCGCTGGTATTTGGCTGTCACTACGCCGCCGCACATTTGATGACGCACTACGGGCTGCAGGTCATTACCGTGTATGACAGCTGCGAGGAGGAGTCCGACCCCAGCGCACAGGCCCTGCTGGAGGCGGTGCAGGCCGTGAAAAGCCAAGGCCTTGGTGTCGTTTACGGCGAGGAGAACAGCCAGAATAAGGTGGCGCGCTCGATGGCCGACGAAACGGGCGCGCAGCTGCTTATTTTCTACGCCGCGCACACGGTGACCGCGCAGCAGCTGGACGACGGCGTTAGCCTGCTGTCGCTGATGGAGCTTAACTACCAAAACATGAAAGCCGGGTTGGACTCATGAGCCTGTGCAGTTTGCGCGGGGTCGGTATTCGCTACGGCGCGCGGCAGGTGCTGAACGACGTTAGCTTTGCCATTGACGAGGGCGAGCTGGTGTGCCTGGTGGGCGACAACGGCACGGGCAAGAGCTCGCTGCTCAAGGCCATTGTCGGCCTGTTGCCGTTTGACGGTGCTATTGATTTGGCTGCGCCGCGCACACAGGTGGCGTATTTATCGCAGCTGAATGACGCCGCCAAGGATTTTCCCGCGACGGTCTATGAGGTCGTGCACAGCGGGCGTCAAACGCCGGGCCGACTCTTTTGCCAACACACTGACCACGAACAGGTGGACGCCGCCATTCGGCAGCTGGGCATTGAAGACATCGTCTCGCGCCCGGTCAGCCAGCTGTCGGGCGGGCAACTGCAGCGTGTGCGGCTGGCGCGCGCGCTGTGTGCCCAGCCACGCCTGTTGGTGCTGGACGAGCCGACGGCCAGCCTTGACGCGTCGGCGGCCGACGAGCTGAACGCGCTACTGCTGCACTGCAACCGCGAGCAGCACATGACCATTCTGATGGCGACACACGACCACGCCCAACTGCAACTGCTGGCGACGCGCGTTGTTGCCGTCGACGGTGGGCTGCGTTTTGACGGCTGTGCCGACGATTGGCAGTCGCAAGGGCGGTGGTCGGTATGAGTACGCTGTGGCAGCTGCTGCAAACGCAGTTCGCGCAGCGGGCGCTACTGGTTGGTGCCGCCGTGTCGGTGTGTGCCGCCGTGCTGGGCGTCATTTTGGTGCTGCGCAAGTTGACCATGATTGGTCACGCGCTGGGCGATGTCGGTTTCTTCGGCACAACGCTGGTTATGGCGCTGGGCTGGTCGGGTAATCCCCTGCTGGCTACGATTGCCCCGATGGTCATTGTCGTCATCGGCTCGTTTGTCATTATGTGGTTGAGTCAGAAAAACAACAGCGGCGACGTGGTGATAGGCATGGCGGCCACCGGCGCGCTGGCGCTGGGCATCATGCTGACGGCGCTGTCACAGGGCATGAACTCCGACTTGCTCAACACGCTGTTTGGCTCTATACTCTCCTTGTCGGCCACCGATATGACCGTGGCGCTGGTGCTGTCGTTTGTGGTGCTGCTGGGTTTTGTGCTGTGCTACAACCGGTTTTTCATCATGACCTACGACGCCGATTTTGCCAAGACGCGCGGTCTGTCGGTGTCATGGTACAACGGCCTGTTCTCGCTGATGGCGGCGCTGGTTGTCAGTGTTGGCATGCGCATGATGGGCTCGTTGCTCATCTCCTGTTTGATTATTTTTCCCGCTATCTCTGCCCGGCTGTGGGTCAAGAGCTTTCGCGGGCTGGTGGTGCTGGCGGCCGTGCTGTCGCTGGTCTGCTTTATCATCGGCTTTGTGCTGACGGCGCTGACGCGCATCCCCACCGGCAGCGGCATTGTCGGCGCGCACATTGTCGTTTGGGTGGTCAGTCTGTGTTGTCGGCGGCTGCGTCGAGGCTGACTTGCCCGAATGCGGCCAAACTGGTATAATGGGTTGTGAGGTGATTTTATGCCTATAGCCTTAATGCTCTACAACCCCAATTCAGGGCGAAACCATGCGCGTAATCTGTTGGATATTGCACTGGAAAAATATTCAAAAGCGGGCTGGGAGCTGCATTTTAAGCGCAGCAACTACGCCGGCGACATCCCTGAGTTCTTCGCCACCAATGACCTCATCTGTTATGACGCCATTCTGGCCGTCGGCGGTGACGGCACGATTAACGAGGTTGTCAGCGCCATGCACCGTCACAAGCTGGATCGTCCGCTGGGCATTGTCGCCTGCGGTACGGTCAACGATTTTGTGCAGTATCTCAAGCTGCCCACCGACCGTACTAAGTGCTTTGATTTCTTTCTCGAGGGCAAGACCGAGCGCATTGATTTGGGGCTGGCCAACGGCCACCCGTTTATCAACGTTTGCGCTGTCGGGCTGTTCTCGCACGGCTACATGGAATACAGTCCCGAGCTCAAGCGGCGTTGGGGCAAGGCGGCCTATTATGTCAAGGGCGCTACCGATTCGGTGGCGTTTAAGCCGTCAACGCTGCGGCTGACGACCGACAACGGCGTGTATGAGGGGCAGTGCCAGATGGTGTTGGCACTGAACGGCACCGGCACCGGTGGGTTTGGCAATATTTCGCCGCAATCGTCGGCCTGCGCCGGGCTGCTGGACTTTGTTGTGATTAAGGCGACGCCGGCCACCGCTATCCCCGCGCTTTTCTTTAAGGTGTTGAACGGTGATATGACAAACGACAGTAACGTGGCTTTTTTTCGCACTAAAAAGCTGATTGTAGAGGATATGAAGGACTCGAAGTATTTTCGTGCCTGTGACCTCGACGGCGACCGCGGACCTGAACTGCCCCTTGCGATTGAGGTTTGTCCCTCGACGCTTGAGGTGTACAGCAATCGTTAGTCTTTTCGCTTGACAGTGTGTAAGGGCTGTGCTATACTTATGTCCGCACATCCGGGTGTGGCGCAGTTTGGTAGCGCGCTTGAATGGGGTTCAAGAGGCCGCAGGTTCAACTCCTGTCACTCGGACCAGAGGAAACCGTTGGGACACAATGTCTTGACGGTTTTTGTTTTTCCCCATCCCATGCAATTTTGGCTTCTGCCTAAAGATTTGCCTAAAGATTCTCGACGGAAAGTATGGAGGACAGTCGATTGGCGGCTTTCATTTTTGTCTCAATGTCTAAATGTGCATACACATTCATTGCCGTTTTAATATCAGAGTGACCCAACCAATCAGAAATTTCTTTCATGGAACAACCCATTTTTAGCATAAAGCTGGCACAGCTATGTCTAAGGTCGTGAAGCCTGATTTGTGGCAAGTCGTTTCTCTTGAGTAGGCGGTGAAACGCTCTGGACAGATAGTCACAGCTCATAGTGCGCCCATCAGGCCACCTACAGATGTACTCGGTATTTTGATACCCCTGGCCTAACAACAGCTTTTCCTCTGATTGACGACCTCTCAGCCTTAGCAAATAGGCTCTTAACTGGGCATTTAGCGGCAGGACTCTGGTACTGGATTGATTCTTGGTGCGATCTTTTGCCACCACAGTCTTAAACTTAGTCACAGTATGCTTGATTGCCAATGTGTTTGACTCAAAATCAATAGCATTCCATTTCAATCCTGCAATTTCTGAACGGCGCAGTCCATACATCATAGCCAGTATTACAGCCGTCTCCATAGGGGTATTATGCGCGGCCGCTAGCAATGCATTGCCCTGCTCTACCGACAGAAACCTTCCTGTATACTTTTCCGCTTTGGGCAATGTCACTTTTTCAGCTGGGTTATTTGCTAACAAATCATGCTTCAACGCCTTTTTCAAGGTCTGGTTAATGACGACATGATGTTTTTTGAGTGATGTGGCTGAAAGCGTCTTGCTTTTAAGCGTGTAGTATCTCTGAATATGTTGATAGTTTAAACTCTGCAATGTCAAATTGAGTGGTTTGAAGAACGGCAGTATATGTAAGTCAATATAGGACTTATACGCCTCGTAGGTATTTAGCTCAATCTTTGGTTTAGTCTCTTCGAGCCATACCAAAATGTAATCGCAGAATAGGGTGTCTTTCTTGCAGACAATAATCTGGTCTCGCTCATATTCATACAATACTTCTATTAGCCTCTGCTCGGCTTTTCTTTTGTTACCAATGGCAACAGGGACATTGAGATTCACCCATTTTTGTTTTGGGTTGCCAACTTCATCTCTGAGATTTAATACTGCGTAGTACTTCCCTCTGCTTTCTTGAAGACTTCCAGTCATAGCGCACATTCTCCTTTCGTGACTGCATGAAGTCTCCCACCTATTATTTCGATGACAGTATAGCACAAATTTTCAATACAGTTAATCACCGCTCGTTTGACACCAAATTTCAAAATATGTAGACTCTTAACCATCATGCCCCTATACCACTTTCTCATTCTTCACAAAATCCCGAAACCGCTTATCATAATATGGTCTCAACTGCATTCTTGCTATGTAGGAGCGTTTTACATCGATAGCATCTTCACAACAGGTCACCAGATGGCCAATGACTTTTTCTGAATAAAAAATATTATAGAGTTGAGAGATGTATAGAATGCCATTGTAGATATCAGATTGTCTCACGATCTTTCTATAAGCCTTGTCAGCACAGTGTATACATATCTGACCATAGCCCTTATTATTCGTGAAGGCCGGATTTCGTGTGCATTTTATGAAATTCCTACCTAACATGTACTGTTTGCCGCACAGGATACACACCTGTCTTTGCGGTTTTTTTCTTCGCTTCTTTGGTTTTGGGACTGATTGACTCATACTGTTTAAAATTCTCCATTCAATTCTAAGTTTTGTGATTTCTTCGACAGAAACTCATGCTGCCGCGTTACAAAGCACCCGCTTTCTACGCGCAAAAGTAACGCCCTAGAGCGACATACTCACTCAGGGCGCAAGAAACTATAATCAAAATAATCAATTGGTGTAGGTCATGTAAGGCAGGTTGTACTTGGCGTGTGTTTTATCCAAATTTCAATACAGAAATGTCCTGTCACATCATTTTTTATAACTTTGATTCAGCGAAAGAACAGCTAGTGGCTTTCGGCAAAAAACGATTTGGTACAAAAATGTACCCCCACCCCCCTTTTACTGCATCGCCGACTCACCTGTCACTTATCATTCTCAGCTTTATATTGCCTTACGTACCGATAAAATGTAGGTTTTGACATAGACAATGTCTTCATGCACTCAAATGGCCTAACCTCACCACATACAACTTTGGCATACTCTTTTTTGAACACACTCCAACTAACCGCTTTGGGTCTGCCATAATCAGCCCATTCCCCACGGTCTTTTTTAGCCTGTATGCCTTCACGCTGCCTTTTCTCACGTTTCTGCATCTCGGCATGAGCAAACGTGGCATACATTTCTATGAGCATATTATTGACTGTCTGCATCAGCATTGTGGCCATGTCATCATCTTCATTGATGCTTGTGTAATCGATAAGGGTTGTCGGTATCTCCAGAATCATCACCCTTACGCCTTTGTCTTTGTAGTACTGCAACTCTTTCAATGTGTCTTCTTTATTGCGCCCAAGCCGATCTATCTCACTCAAGATAATACAATCGCCTTTTGCGGCATTCCGTTTGAGCGCCTTGTAATCAGGGCGATCGAAGTTCTTGCCAGTCTGTTGGTCTGTGTACATGTCTTTCAGTGTAGTATTATTCTTGTCGCAATACTCTGTAATAGCTGTAATACCTCTATCTAAATGTTGCTCTTTTGTGCTGGTTCTGTGATATCCGTATACCGCCATGCTGACACTACCCTTCTCGCTACTATGGTATCAGTATAGCACTTAGGTATCAATATGTAAACACTTTACTTGAGACGTCTCAAAATTATTTATCTATCCTTTTCAACACCTGTAAACGCCTTATTATTGCCGGTATCGCTAAGTATACAATATGATACCGCATCCGACAGACATCGCATAATAACACTAAACACCTTGGCACAATACACTTTCGCTTCGTTTACTGCGCCATCCTACGGCCAAAGCCACTCGGCACAATGGTTTGATATATTTTCGATTACACTTGTCAAAAGACTTCTAGCTGAAAGCATTGCAATGAGGGCACTTATTCGCAAGCATTTCCCGTATTTCATGAGTCGCACTTTTGTACAAAGCTTGTTATAGCAACGCTTTTATCGTGTGAAGTTTCAAGGCTTTCAGGGGAAATTATTACACATTGGGTTGTGTTACCCATAACGCAGAAAAGATTATTGTAGTGTTTACCACACTATGATATATCACACATAACAACTATCTTAACACTTAGTTGCTGACAATCCGTCAGTATCTCATACTACATCATCAGACGACACAATGAACATGACATTTCTGACAGACAGTTATCTCATTCAACCGTCACCAAAGTGACGACAGCTGATGGGAAGGCTTACAAAGCTTATTTGACAGATAGGGGTCTAATTCGTTCCCCCATCACATCTATCATCTCTCCAATAAAACATGTGTTTTATCAATACTCTAACAAAGCAGAATTGCAGCACATGATAGTCATATTACTCCCACATTCTTCACTCAATAGAAACCAGAACAAACCTGCTTAACAACTCCAACAACCTATCTAGTCCGAACATTCGGACTAAAAGGGGGTGTTTAGTCGGATTCTTCGGACTTTTTTAAAACCTCATAACCTCAGCGTCGTAAGGCTTTACACCCCATTTTTCGTGCCATGCCCCTCTTCTCTTTATTCGGATATAAACCGATCGTACCATTTCGAGTCTTTAAACATACTATGTAATGTCTTATTGATCCTATTGCCACGACAAAACAAATATGGATTAATGAAATACTTTACATCGTTGCCCACCTTTGTTTTTGCAAGGATTCTCTTCTTTACCAATATATCTAACGTATCAAACACTGTACTTCTTGATACGTTCGTCAACTGGCAGATATGGTTTGGTGTTAAGGGTACGCCATTACTAAACGCCACTAGGCCAGAACCATATTGAAAATGGGTCGACAACGTAGCAATAATACGCCACTGGTTTCCCGTTAGCGGCTCATCCGCTAACAAGCTAAAAGTAGTGTCATATATTTTCAAAAATCTTTTATCCTTTTCCATCTCAATTGTTTGATTTAAGTAATCAGTAGAATTTCCTCTAACAATGCGGTCTCCTTCATGGAGTTCATCTATTATCTCACCAGTAGCGTCTGATACAATATGTAATACTGGGTTATCATTTTGAATCAACTATATAGTCACCATCCTTTAATAATCAATAGGGCGATTATTGCTAACCTCCCTCACTCACCTCTTAACAAAAATTTCGACATAAAAAAGCCGTCATGTCTTCATCACCTGAAGGCAAGACGGTCATCTTTTGTGTGTCCGTATTTAATTTAGCATATTTGCGTGTTGCTTCATAGCCCACATTAATGAACAGGTTTCGGAGAGTTAGGAACTCATCAAACTGCTCATATGGGATATAAGCAACTATGCCCTCTGCATTGTTGGGGGTTATGAAAGACACTACCCAGCATCTGATATCATGATTAAATATAGCGTGAAAACCATGTGGCAAGCTCTCCACGCCCTTTTTATAGATAACCTTTCTTCGATTCCAACTCTTTGGTATAAGCACTAAATTGGTTGGTGAATCATCATTGGTATATCCATACTCCATAACATGGTCAATCTCAAGCGGCTCATTTGCTATCGCCTTTTCTCGCTCAATTAATTTAAGTCCGGCTTTAACACTCCCGTCACCAATTGTATAAGCCAATACAGCCTTATGTAATGCAATTGTGCTTCCATCGCCAAAATGCTTGTGAAATAGTTTGTCATATACACCACCACACCCACGCTGAAACCATTTCAACTTACCAGTTGGCGAATATATAGCTTGCCAGCTCATAGCCATTATAGTATCAGACAACTCTTGGTGATAGGACGTCTTCACCGTCTCACATTTATCGTTGTCTGTTATGTACAGATGTTTATAGCCAGCATCAGCACAAAAAGTGTTTGCTTTTGTCTTTTTTAGCTCAATTCTATTTGTGCTAGTTTTTATAGTATTGCTCATAATTTACTCTGCTATTTTAATAGCTCAGAGATTATACTATTCTTTTCAATCACTATCCTTCCTACTCAATATTGCTTGTTATACACATCTTTTCTGTGTTTAGTTCAAAATAACGATCCTCCTTTTTGATTTTCTAATTTATTGAGTTTACTGTTGCCACTGGGCAATGTAGTCATTGATGAAGCATTTTAGTTTGTCTTGATTATCAACCGACAAGTCTCTATGCCCATGGGCGTACAAAGATAGTTCTGTTCTGTTAATGTCAGTGGCCTTACTCACTTCCGTTATTGGCATTTTTGATTTTAAAAGAAATTCTGCAAACTTAACCATTGTCACTTATATCACCTTCTTTCATATCAGAAATGTTTTTGTTTCAAAATAGGTAAAAATAAAAAGCCTTGCCCAAAAATGGACAAGACCATATATATGTAAAATCGCCACCAGAAACTGGTGGCGATGGTTATTCAATCAATGTATCTCCCTATATATAACTAGTCAGTTTCATATCAAAAAATTACTTGTTTTTATGCCCGAACCCTACATCTTCTACATTGATTTCTGAATCCATCATCAGAATCGTTCCTTGGGCTAAAATTATCCTCATTCAGTCTTAAATCCCTCTTACACTTTGTACAACGCTTATATGTAACATTGGTTGGTATTTTTGTGTTGCCTGATAATTCAAGCCATGTGAGCCATTTCTGGTTGTTTGTGGCAACTATACGATCAAGAATGGTTTCATAGACATTTATGATATTAGAATAAGTTCGTTTTAGCTCTTTGGCTGTGTCTGTTAAGGAATGACCATAGAGTAATAAGATTAATAAAGCTTCAATAACAGACACTCTGAAACCGTTGTAAATAGGGTTTTGGCAGATTTAGCAGATAAAAGCCGTCCAGAATTAAAATAAACCCTTTGGTACCAGCTGGTTTAGAGGTGTCTCTACTATATAAAGAATATCTTATGGAATGGGGTTAAAATTGATATGAATTATTGGTGTTGAATTAAAAGGCACACCGCCCAAAACTCACGGGCGGCATGCCTTTGTATAATACCATTGTATCACGTCATTTCGGGGAATTACTCTAAACTAATCCCAACAACTGCTCCGCCCGAAGTGTAATAACTGTGTCGTCAAACATGTAAATCGTAATAACACCATCAGTAGAGTTGTCGTAATACATAACATCTTCATAGTAAACCAAATATGTAGTAGAATCGCTCAATATACCAAAACTGACATCTTCACGTCTGCCACCATATGATGTTGCTGTAAACATCAAATCACCACTTGAAACACACACGCCGTTGGTCGCTCCAGCAAACAGTAAATCGAGGTCGTCATATATTCCTCTGACATCTTCTAGTTTTAAGACGGGCATTTCAAAACATAAACCCTCATCTTCTTGTCCATTTCGAAGATGCTCAATTGACTTTGCCATGATGTCAAAATACTTCCGCTTTGTGTCAACAACACCGCTTGACCTAAGTGTGTTAAATACCTGACTGTTAAACAATCCGGCTTCACACATGAGTTCTTGCATCGTTCTTTCCCCCGTCATGGTGAACTGTAGTTCTCTTGGCGTGTTTGCTACTCCGATGAATGATGTAGTAACTGGCGTTATTGTGTTTTTCATTGTAATACCTCTTTCTATTGAAGTTTTCTGTCGCATAGCAATGCTGTTCTCATATAACTATATCACTTCCGTAAGTATATCGTCCATTGACAAGCGCAACAACTTACGGAAGTATATTTTGGTATTATTTGGTCGAGATCGCTATATACTTCCGTAATCTTTTGTGGTATCATATAAAAAACTTATGAGGTTGTGTGCCACAATGTCTAATGGGAAAGCTTCAACAAAAGCAAAAAATAAATATCGAGATAATAACTATGATAGATTAGAACTCGCCATCCCTAAAGGTAAGAAAGGGGCAATCAAAGAACACGCCGACAAACGCAGCGAGAGCGTTACAAGCTTTGTTGTCAGAGCCATTGACGAAACAATTGAACGAGACAGCAAACAATTGGAATAAAGTGAATATAAATTATTGTCCAACTTTTATCACAAAAGCCGAAACATAGTAACATCCTATGTACAATAGTAATCGTCTCAAATACACAAAGGGCTGTGAAAAACATGACATTTGAAAAGATTGAACAAAACAAAAGCATCTTGGCACAGCACAAACCATTTGAGGGTGATGTGCTTCGGCAATTGCGAGACTATTACCGTGTGGGTACTACGTGGTCATCTAATGCGCTTGAGGGCAACACACTCACCATAAGCGAGACCAAGGTGTTACTGGAAGACGGCATTACAGTGGGCGGAAAACCGCTTAAGGACACGCTTGAAGCCATCGGACACGCGCAGGCCTACGATTATATGTTTGCGCTGTTACAGAGCGAAATAATTGACCTCAGCAACATCCTAGCATTACATGAACTGTTTTATAAGAATATAGACAATAACAATGCTGGCAAGTACAGAAAGAAAGTGATATTCGTATCTGGCACGGAATTTGTCTTCCCTGCACCAGATGAGTTAGACGGTAGCATGAAAGAACTTGAGCACTGGATGCTTTTCGAGCGGGACAAGTACCACCCTGTTGAATTTGCAGCACTATTGCATCTGAAGTTTGTAACGATTCACCCTTTTATTGACGGCAATGGCCGCACCGCTCGATTGTTGACCAACCTCGCACTGATTCAAAAAGGTTATTTGCCTGTGATTGTGCCACCAATACTAAAAGCAGAGTATAACGACCATATCAGACAATACCAAAACAAAGGGAATGAACAGCCATTCATAGATTTCATTGCAGAACAAGAATTGGAATCACAAAAGGAAATACAACGGTTTTTGCACATCTGAAATAGTAAGGTTGTGACTCTCATGAGACCAAAGTATCAAATGACACTTGAACAAAACCTCTTTCTTGCCAAAAGAAATCTTGTCGACAACATCTACAATTCGGCAAAGCTGGAAGGTTGCAATGTTACTTTTCCAGAAACACAGACAATATTAGATGGTGTTAATGTCGGTTCTGTTAAACTGGACGATATTACGACAATACTCAATCTCCGCGACGCTTGGCGTTTTATTACAACTACCATCGATGAACCCTTTTCCCTTGAGTATCTTTGTAGAATCAATGAGCATGTCTCAAGAAACGAAAGTATTGACTGGGGTAAACTTAGGACTGGCAAGGTAGGCATATCAGGCACAGAGTATATCCCCCCTATTCCAAACAAGGACACTGTCATTGCTGGCCTCTCAAAGATAGAGCAAATTGAACGCGATACAGAAAAAGCCATTACACTCTTTTTGTGGGCATGTAGAAGCCAGCTGTTTTGGGACGGCAACAAAAGAACCAGCACAATAGCGGCTAACAAAATATTGATTGCCGCTGGCGAAGGCATTCTCACCATAAAGGACAGGGATGTTATTGAGTTCAATAAGCGACTGTTGGAGTACTACAATACAGGTGATGTGTCCGTATTGAATCAATGGCTATATGACAATTGCATAGTTGGCATTGAGTTCTAGGCAAACCTGTTCCGCCTCTATGATTCGCATGAAAATAGAGTAAGTTTTGGGGAGCATTATTAAACTTTCTTTGGTAAAAGAGTGAAGGTGTTATCATGAAGTATTACGACCTCGGAACCGCGCGAAAAGCTAATTATCTATTGCGCATGGAGTTCCTAGGTTTAGAGACCACCTTGTACGAAGTACATCGGAACCAGTACGAAATCAAAATAAATAACCTTCAGAAGCATTTCGATGACATCGCAACACATTTTGAAGCGCACATCAGACCAGTTACATGCCAAATCCGCGTTACAAAAGACGTGCCAACAAGCTATTCTCAAACAATTACAAACCTGACCCTTGAAGAAATGATTCAGACTAATGAAGGGCTTTTCTTACCAGTCGAAAGATTTAATGCTCTGTTAGTCAGTCGATTTCCCAGTATAGATATATATGAAACAAGTGCAAAAAGAAACGAAGACTTGATTGCGATAGTAAAAGTAGGCCCGAAAACAACTGACTCCGAGACGAACGCTTTAATAAAATTTGTACTTGATATGAAAATAGGGTTCTCCCTTGTTGAGGTCATAAAAGAGAAACCACCGAACACCTCCCCGATCTTTGTTTCCACGCCACTTATTGCATGTACTGATAAATCATTCGCATTTTCAGTACGTGACTCCGAGTATTGGTTCTCAAATGCAGATAGCATCTACAGCAACAAGGATGGAAAAGAAGAGTTATTCTTTGTTGATAGAAGTAATACAAAATGCTATCTAGTTGCTAGCAGTTGGGATTCTAATGTCAATTTAAGAAGTTATCTGTTATTATATGACACAATCTATATTGCATTGCCCTTGGCGGATAGACTCGAACAATTTCTTGAAAGACAACATATCTCTCCTTCAGAAATTGTCGAGATGACTGAACAGGGCCGCCTTGTGGTCTTTTTGCCAAACACCGAAAGCAGATATTCAAAAAAACTCCTAAATGAAATATACTGCCACAATAATAATGCCATTGTCAGTAAGCGCGGTATTAACACCTTGCTTGCCACATATTTTTGTCAATTAGAGCAAAAATATTGCTCCTTTCTCGAAGCTAGTGGATTCAAATTACATGAACTGTATCCGCAGCTTAGATTCTCCAACAAAGACCTTATGAAGCTGGTAGCTGAATTCATCGCCTGGCCAATAAAGGCCAAGGCAGCCGGCTTCGATTCTCTAAATGTCTTTTCCCCTTTAAATTTATCATCATTCGGGGCAAATCAATTGACCGAATTATTTTGCAAATTTGACCCAGCAGTAGAGTTTGATAAGCTCAGTTTTGAGTTTGCCGTCCATTCAAGCAATATTCACATTGCCTCTGCCCTACATGCCACTTACTTCCCATTCTATTCTCAATCTGAGAATGGTACTTATTCTGATGAACTAATCGCATTATTACTTGGCAACACACTCAATGCGTACGAACATATACCCGACTTTGAGCAAGCACAAATCAACCAATACAGTTCACTTTTAGACAAAGAACACTTAGCCGTCAAATTAATTGATACAGATAACACCGTACACGTTAGTAAGTTTCTAGATAGGTCGAAAAAATACAGCACACCGCATAGACTTATGCGAATACTAACAAATTTAGCTTCTATGTCGGATAAGCAAAGAAGGGTTGCGATCTCTGATTACAATAATATCATTTCTGAATTGTCAGAGCAGCGTGAGAACACCCTTGAAAAGCTACCTAAATACTGTTTGACTGGCGCTGGATTCTTGCCAGTAGTTGGCGACACTTTTTCCGCGTTTTCTTTTTTTAAGGACGCGTTGGCAGACACAAAGTCGGCTAAGGAGAAAAAAGATAAAAGAATAATTAGAAAAGTGACAGAAAAAGAACTTGGTAGAAATGATAACCCATATATCGAAGATGTCTATGTTTTAGACAAGTTATGTCGCGTTGCAAAGCTAAAATATTAGCGGTTAATATCGCTTTTGAAGTCGAACGGTACTCAGATCTGTGTTTGTACCGCATCATCTGCCTAAAGATTGCCTAAAGATTTTCGTTTTTGCCTAAAGATTTAGAACTCTTGTACCCATGCGGCTTTCAAGCATTTCACCTCTTCTAAATGCCGGAAACCCGCATGGATAAAGGGGTTCAAAGGGACTATATAACAATAGATAACACGAAATAATAAGCGGGAAACGTGAATGGGGTTCAAGAGGCCGCAGGTTCAACTCCTGTCACTCGGACCAGAACAAAAAAACAGCCTATGCTTGATATTCAAGCATAGGCTGTTTTTCTGCACGCGCAAGCCAAGGCATGATGGCGAATGATAGCATGAGAGCAATGATTTAGAAGCCGAAAGAGGTGCTGGCATTTCAACAACAAAGGCCGGTCCGCTGCCATTGGCAGCGGACCGGCCTTTGTTAACTTATCGCTTGTCGCCGGGTTTACTTACCCAGCAGTTTGCAGAAGCGGGTGACAACCGCCGCGACTTCGCCGCGCGTGGCTGTGCCCTTCGGGTTGATCTTGCCGTTCGAGCCGCCGATGATGCCCGACGCTACCGCCCACTTCAT
>JAVBPM010000003.1:0-32733 GCA_031549605.1 Oscillospiraceae bacterium
CATGGGGAAAGCGAAAGCAGCTTGCTTGTGGCGGAGGTTGATCTGACAAAAATGACGGTCACTTTTATTGAAGATTTTTTGGTTTAGAAAATTTCTCTTGATTCGCTTTTGCTTGTCCTGTCCCAGCCCGTAGATTTGACAAAGAGCATAGTAATATGATAGTTTATAAAAAGTCTTTTTGCTGACGGAGGATACCCTTGAGCCGCTTGATTGATGAGATTAATAGCCCTGCTGATCTAAAGGGCTTACCTATAGAACAATTATCCCCTTTGGCTGAAGAAATACGGGAGATGATTATTGAGACCACGGCAAAAAACGGCGGTCATCTCGCTCCCAATCTCGGTGTAGTCGAATTAACCCTTGCTCTTCACTATGTTTTTGACACCCCAAATGACAAGCTGGTTTTTGATGTCGGACATCAAAGCTATGCCCATAAAATCCTCACCGGCCGCCGTGACGGCTTTGCCACACTGCGCCAATGGGGCGGTCTGTGTGGCTTTCCCACCCCCGACGAGAGCATTCACGACCCCTGTATCGCCGGCCATGCGTCGACCGCCATCTCAACGGCGCTGGGCATGGCGCGCGCCAACCACCTGCAGCAGCAAAAGCGTCACTGCATCGCCGTGGTCGGCGATGGCGCGCTGACGGGCGGGCTGGCCTACGAGGCACTCAACGACCTCGGCCAAAGCGGCGAGCCGGTCATTGTCATTCTCAACGACAACGGCATGTCTATCTCGCAAAACGTCGGCGGCGTGTCCAAGCATCTGGCGCGGCTGCGCACCCGTCCTCAGTATTTCGATCTCAAACGCAGCGTGCACCGCATCACCGACGCGCTGCCCGGCGGGCGCACCGTCAACCGTGCCATACACGCTGTCAAAAGCAGCGTGCGCGACACCATTCTGCCCGACGGCACACTCTTTGAAAGCCTCGGCTTTCTCTACCTCGGCCCGGCCGACGGCCACAGCATCGAGGACATGGTGCACCTGTTCGAGCGCGCCAAGCAGAGCAAAAAGCCGGTGCTCATCCACCTCATCACCCAAAAGGGCAAGGGCTACAAGGCCGCCGAGCAGGATCCCAGCGCCTTTCACGGCGTCGGCGCCTTTGACGTAACCAACGGCAACGCCGTCGCTGCCAAAAGCGAGACCTTTTCCGACCGCTTCGGCGCCGTATTGACCCACGCCGCCGAGAGCAACAAGGACATTGTCGCCGTCACGGCCGCCATGCCCGACGGTGTCGGGCTGACAACATTTGCCAAGCGCTTTCCCACCCGTTGCTTTGACGTCGGCATTGCCGAGGGCCACGCCGTGACTATGGCCGCCGGCATGGCCAAGCAGGGGCTCAAGCCGGTGGTGGCCATCTACTCCAGCTTTTTGCAGCGAGCCTACGACCACATTATCCACGACGTTGCGCTGCCCCAAGTGCCGGTCGTGCTCTGCGTCGACCGCGCCGGTCTGGTCGGCGAGGACGGGGCCACCCACCAGGGGCTGATGGACGTCGGTTTCCTGTCGCAGATTCCCAACATGACACTCTACGCGCCGGCGTCACTGGCCGAGCTGGAGCTCATGCTCTACGCGGCGCTGCGCAACACCTACGGCCCTGTCGCCATCCGCTATCCGCGCGGCGGCGAGGGCGATTACACCGCCAACAACGCCGGCGGCGACTTTGCCGTGCTCAAGCCCGGCCATGACGCCTGCCTGATTACATACGGCGCGCTGACCACCACGGCGCTGACCGTCGCCCAGCAGCTGACCGACAGCGGCTGCGGCTGCGGCGTCATCAAGCTCAACAAGCTGTCGCCGCTCGATTTCGACAACCTACTTTTTCACCTGCCGTCGCGTTGCGCCGTTATAGAGGATGTCGTGCACAACGGCAGCATCGGCCAGCAGCTGGCCGCTTACATCGCCCAGACGGGTGCCGCCGTCCGTCCCACACTGTTTAATCTCGGTCAGTCCTTTGTGCCGCACGGCAGCGTTACCTGCCAGCGCGTCGCAAACGGCCTTGACGCCGACAGCCTGCTGGCCGCTCTGAACGACGCATGGCGCTGACACGGCTCGACCGCGCCATACCCGAGCGCGGACTGGCGCCTAGCCGCACCATGGCGCAACAGGCCATCGAGCAGGGGCTGGTGACCGTCAACGGCATCACCGCCACCAAGGCCAGCCAGCCGATTGAAGACACGGACACTGTCGTTGTCAGCGCGCTGCCCCACGACTATGTCGGGCGCGGTGGACTCAAGCTCAACCACGCACTCGACGCATTTGCCATCGAGGTAGCCGGGCTCACCGTGCTCGACGTCGGCGCCTCGACCGGCGGTTTTACCGACTGCCTGCTGCGCCGTGGCGCGGCCCATGTGCTGGCCTGCGACATCGGCATTGACCAACTGCACCCGACGCTGCGCGCCGACAGCCGCGTAGCGGTCATGGAGCGCACCGATGTGCGCACGCTGACGCTGACGCAGCCGGTTGAGCTGCTCACCTGCGACGTATCCATGCTGTCGCTGACTCAGCTACTGCCGCATTTCGGCCGCCTGTGTGCGGCAACGGCTCAGGCCGTGCTGCTGGTCAAGCCGCAGTACGAGACATCCAAGTCACAAAAGAATAAGCACGGCGTGGTCAAGACCGCGCAGGCGCGCCAACAGGCACTCGACCGTGTGTTAACCGCCGCACAGGCCAACGGCTGGCAGGTGCTGGCAACACTGCCCTCACCCGTCGCCGGCGGCGACGGCAACCTTGAATACCTGCTCCACATCGCGCGAAGGGAGGTCGCCCCGTGAACGAAATCGACAGCATCCTGCTCTGCCCCAACCCCGGCAAGGACAGGGATCTGACCGTTACGGCACGGTTGTGCGCCCTGCTGCACGAGCACAACATTCAAATCATTCTGCCCGACGACCTCTGTCGCGGCTATACGCTGCCCGCTCATGTGTTGCGCATGACATGGCCCGACGCCATTGCGCACGCGCAGTGCATGGTGACGCTGGGCGGCGACGGCACGTTGCTGCACGGCGCCAAACGTGCGGCACAGGCCAACTTGCCCGTCATCGGCATCAATTTGGGCACACTCGGCTTTATGACCGAGCTCGAAGCCGGTGAGCTACCGCAGCTGATTGACGTGCTGCGCGGCCAATGGCAGCCCGACCCGCGCATGATGCTCGAAGTGACACTGCACCGCGACGGCAAGCAGCTGTACCAAGACTTTGCGCTCAACGACGCCGTGCTCAGCGGTGGCCCGGTGGCGCGTCTGATTGAACTGCAAATCACCAGTGACAACCACCCGCTGATGACGCTGGCCGGCGACGGTTTGATTGTCGCTTCACCCACCGGCAGCACCGCCTACTCACTGTCGGCCGGCGGGCCGATGATTGAGCCCAGCGCCGCCTGCCTGCTGTTAACGCCCATTTGCCCGCACCGACTAGACGCGCGCAGCGTGCTACTGTCAGCTGACCGGCAACTGACCATGACCGTCGGTCGCAATGCCGGCGCCTGGCTGACCGTCGACGGCAACGAGGCGGTACCGCTCGACCCCGGCTCCTCTGTTACCATTAAGCGCTGGACGCGTCACCTGACGCTGATGCGCGTGAAGCAAAACGCATTCCTCGACCGTATTTCCCGCAAACTGTCATAATAAGGGGTGGGCCAACGATGAAACAGCAACGACACCGCAAAATCCTTGAGCTGATTACCAACGAAACCATTGAAACACAAGAGCAGTTGACGTCCCGGCTGCGCGAGCTGGGTCTGCCGGCCACACAGGCCACCATCTCGCGCGACATCCACGAGCTGCATCTGCATAAGGCGCTCAACAGCCAAACCGGCACAACGCATTACGTCGCGCCCAACGCCGGCGAGTCAATCGCCTCGCGGCTGCGCGGCATTTTCCGCGACTCGGTGCTGTCCTGCCACTGCGCGCAAAATCTGGTTGTCATCAAAACGATGGCGGGTCTGGCCGGCGCCGCCGCCACCGCCATTGACGCCTCACACCAACGCGACATTTTGGGCACACTGGCCGGCGACGACACCGTATTTGTCGCCATGCGCAACACCACCGCAGCCAAGCTGTACACCGAAGAAGTCATCGCCTCGCTGCAATAGTATGCTCGTCAGCCTGTCGATTGAGAATATGGCCGTTTTTGCCCGTGCCGACATTGCGTTTGGCGACGGGCTGAATGTGTTGACCGGCGAAACCGGCGCGGGCAAGTCGATTGTCATTGACGCGCTGGGGCTGGCACTGGGCGCGCGCGCCCAAAAAGAGCTGGTGCGGCGCGGCGCCGACAAGGCGGCCGTGCGCGCGCTGTTTGTCGGGCTGCCGCCATCCATTGATAGCTGGATGGCCGAAAACGGCATGGACGGCTGTCCCGACGGCGAGTTGCTGCTGGTGCGCGAGCTGTTTGCCGATGGCCGCACCACCTGCCGCGTCAACGGGCGCGTACAGACCGTGGCGCTACTCAAGGCGCTGGGTCAGCTGGTGCTCAACGTCCACGGCCAGCACGACACCTACCAGCTGCTGCGCAGCGAAACGCACCTGCACTGCATCGACCGTTTCGCCGACAACGACAGCCAGCAAGCCGATTACAGCGCAGCCTACGCCGCTTGGAACGCGTTGCGCCGTGAGCGCGACAGCTTGCAGCTGAGTGCCGACGAAAAACAACAGCGCATCGACATGCTGCGCTACCGTCTCGACGATTTGGCGCGTCTCAACCTACGCGAAGGCGAGGAAGAAGCGCTGCTTGCGCGCCGAAAGCTGCTGCGCGGCGCCGGCAAGCTCAGCGCCGCCGCCACGCTCTGCCGCAGCCTGCTCAAGGGCGACGACGACAGCGAGGGCGCCTGCCAGCAGCTGGCACAGGCGGCCAAAACCATGAGTGCAGTCGCCAACATGGGCGACGAGTGGGCCGCCGCCGCCGAGCGCCTGCACGCGCTGCACGCCGATCTGACCGACGCCGCGGAACAAACGATGGATCTGTTTGACGGCAACGAGTTTAGCGAACAGGAGCTGGAGGCCGTGGAAACGCGGCTCGACGAGCTCAACCGTGCCGAAACGCGCCACGGCGCGCCGGTGGACGAGCTGCTGACGCGGCGCGACACGCTGCAGGCCGAGCTGGACAGCCTTGGCTTTGCCGATATGCGGCTGGCGGAAATCGAGCGCGCGATTAAACCGGCCGAGCTGGCGTTATCGCTTGCCGCTCAGGCGCTGTCTCGTTCACGGCAAGCCGCCGCCGTCGCACTTAAACAACGCATTGAAGCCGATTTGAAAGACCTTGATATGGGCAGCGTCACCTTTACCGCCGCACTGACCGACACGCCCGATTATCTGCCCACCGGCACGCAAACCGCCTGTTTTTTGCTCTCCACCAACCCCGGCGAGCCGGAAAAGCAGCTGTCCAAAATTGCATCGGGCGGCGAACTGGCGCGCATCATGCTGGCACTGCAAAATGTGCTGAGCGGCACCGACGACGTCTCAACGCTGGTGTTTGACGAGGTCGACGCCGGTGTCAGCGGCCGTGCCGCACAGCGCGTCGCCGAAAAGCTGGCCGCCGTTGGCCGGCGCAAGCAGGTGCTGTGCGTCACCCACCTACCGCAGGTGGCCGCCTACGCCGACACCCATCTGCGCATTGAAAAGGCCATCATCGACGGCCGCGCCGACACGCAGGTCTCCACGCTCGACGCGCAAGGTCGCATTGACGAGGTGGGTCGCCTGCTGGGCGCCGACGCCGCCGGTCAAACGGCGCTCGACAACGCCGCCGTGCTGATACAGCAGGCCGAAAGCAGTAAGCAAAACTAAAAGGGAGCCGAGCGGCTCCCTTTTTTATCAGCTTGTCTTGCCGCTCTCCAGCAGCGCAATGACGGCGTTGGTGCGGTCGAGCATCTTCTGCGTCGCCTCGCCAAAGAAGGCATCTTGGGTTTTTTCGCCACCCTGCTCAATCTCCTCCACCGCTTGCTTCACTTTGTCCCATGTGACAACTTCGCCGTTAAGCAACACGTCCTCATCAAACCAACCCTCATCATAGGTCATAACGCTCTCAAAGACATCACCCTTGAGACGCCGGTAGTCGTAAGCGCCCTCTAACGTGTCCACCAGATAGACAACATCTTTTTTGAAGACGAGCACCGTCCAGGGTGAAACATCATTGCCCCTGTTACTCACACGACACTCCGGCAGTATGTTGACCAGCTTGCCATTGCGATAGGCATAGGCCACCTGTCGGTCGCAAAAACCATTGTCGTTGCTCTCATACGCGATGTAGAGTTCAAAGGCGCCATCGCGGTCAAAGTCAATCAATCGCACAAACCCAACACCGGCCAGCGACATGCCGTAGTCTTCCTCAATGAGCACCGGCTTGCCATACTGGTCAATTAAATCGTTGACTACACCCAAATACGCCTCGGCGGCTGCCGTGCGTTGCGGCGTCGGCGTCGGCTGTTGGGTCGGCGACGGTTCGGGCGTTTGCGTCGGTGTCGGCTCGATTGTTGCCGTCGGCGTTGTCGTCAGCACATCGGTGGGCGTGGGCGTTTCCGTTGGCGACGGGCTGACGGCCGGCGATGTAACAACCGGCGACGGTGTATCCTCAGTGCCGCCACAGGCGGCAAGCGCAAGTAGCGCCAGCAGTACAAATAGCCCGGCAATTTTTCTCATTTTCAGACACCTCTCAGTCGAAAAACTACAGTTTCTAATACTGATAGCATATCGACTGCCCGTCATCTTGTCAAGCACAGGCGGCGCAGCCTAGCATTCACTGCTTGACATTGCCGCCGTTCAACCATACAATATCTGTCATACAAAACCCCCAAAGGAGACTGCACATGACACTATTTGAAGAACTCAAGGCACGCGACATTATCGCCCAGTCGACGGGCGAAGAAGAGGTCGCCGCACTGATTAACAACGGCAAGGCCATTTTCTACTGTGGCTTTGACCCGTCGGCCGACAGCCTGACGGTCGGGCATTTTGTGCCGTTGACGCTGCTCAAGCGCCTACAACAGCACGGCAACAAGCCCATCGTGCTGCTGGGCGGCGGCACGATGCTGGTCGGCGACCCATCGGGCCGCAGCGACATGCGCCAGATGATGACCGCCGACCAAATTCAAGCCAACGCCGAAAAGATGAAGGCACAGATGGCCAACTTTATCGATTTCTCCGACGACAAAGCGCTGTTTGTCAACAACGCCGACTGGCTGCGCTCGCTCAACTACCTTGACTTTCTGCGCGACATCGGCGTGCATTTTTCAGTCAACCGCATGCTGACCGCCGAGTGCTACAAAAATCGCATGGAAAAGGGTCTGACCTTCCTCGAGTTCAACTACATGCTGATGCAGGCCTACGATTTCTACCACCTGCACAACGAGTACGGCTGCAACCTCGAGCTGGGCGGCGACGACCAGTGGTCCAACATCCTGGCCGGTGCCGACCTCGTGCGCCGCAAAACGACCCACGAGGCCCACGCGCTGACCATTTCGCTGCTGCTGACCCATGACGGCAAAAAGATGGGCAAAACGGCGTCGGGCGCGGTGTGGCTCGACCCGGCCAAAACCTCGCCCTACGACTTCTATCAGTTTTTCCGCAACACCCACGACAACGATGTGGTCAAGATTTTGAAGCGTCTCACCTTTATGCCGCTTGACGACATCGCGCAGTACCAGTCGCTGTCGGGCAGCGCTCTCAACGACGCCAAAGAACGCCTTGCCTACGAGATGACCGCCATGGTGCACGGCGCCGACGAGGCCGAAAAAGCGCGCGAAACGGCCAAGAGCCTGTTTGGCGGCGGAGCCGACGCCGCCGATATGCCCGCCACCACCGTGACCGAGGCCGACCTGAGCGACGGCGGCCTGCCCGTTATCGACGCGCTGGTGCTGACCGGCATCGCCAAATCCAAAAGCGAGGCGCGCCGACTCATGGAACAGGGCGGCGTTGAGGTCGACGGCGTGAAGACAACGGCGCTGACCGACACCATTGCCGGCGAGCAGCTTCAGCTGGGCGTTGTGCTGAAAAAAGGCAAAAAAGTATACCACAAGGTCACATTGGGCTAGCCGGCGCATAGACTGGTGTCGGGAGTGAAATAACGATGAATGAGTTTTTCGATTCGCTGACATGGCAAGGCAACAGCCGCGCCATGCTCGACGCCGTCATAGCCGGTACGCCTATCTTTTTCCGCGGCATTCTGCGTGAGCGCATCAAGCGCTGGGCGCAGGATCGCCAGCTGACCGTCATTGACGAGGACACGGTCTTTCAGGCCGTTGACGATTTAGCCCCACCCGACATGGCGCGCAGTGCCATCAAACCGGAGCTGGAAAAACTGCGCAGCCGCTAAACACAACAGAGCCAAAACCGCCTTAACAGGCGGTTTTGTCAACGTGTCAAAAAACTTGTTTTTTGGCACGTTGCAGACTGACAAAGACGTGCGCAGGCAAAGAAACGCTGTCCGTCGGCGTACGACGGTACGCTAGGACAGCGTTTCTGCAGCAAGTAACACCATTGCGGCGCAGCGACCTGGTCGATGCGCCGCAAAGCATTAACGAGGAATCAGCACAAAGCCTTATGTCGCCGTTTTTCTCGTTTCTGACGCTGGTTTTACGGTGCGCGCTTTTTTGACAGTCTGCAAAACCGCCTTAACAGGCGGTTTTTGTCGTTTTCGGGGTATCCGCACGCCAGAAATCAATACGGCATACAATGGCTGTGAACGCGAAAGGAGCTGCTTGCTGTGAACTGCCAAAATGCCATCACCTACGTCATTGGGCCGGGCGACAACCTCTACCACCTCGCCCAGTACTACAACACCACCGTAGCCGCCATCATGGCGCACAACGCCGGCATCGACCCCTACAACCTCAAAAATGGCGCAACCATCACCATCTGCGGCGGCAGCGGCGAGCCGCAACGCGGACGTGCTGTGGCGCCAAACGGCATTGCCCCCGCGCAAGCCGAGCTAAACCGTCAACTGCGCAAGGTGTGGGAACAGCACGTGTTCTGGACGCGCCTGTTAATCATCAGCATTGCCGAGCGGCTCAAGGATGAGCCTGAAACGCAAGCGCGTCTTCTGCAAAACCCCGCCGACATGGCCAAAATCTTTGGTCGCTACTACTCGCCCGAAGCGACAAAAACCATCGAACAGCTGATGACCCAGCATCTGGAAATCGGCGGCAAACTGATTACAGCGCTGCGCGACGGCAAGACCGTCGAGGCAGACGCGCTCGACCGCCTATGGTACGTCAACGCTGATCAAATGGCCGACGTCTTTGCCGCCATCAACCCCTACTATAACCGCGACGAGGTGCAGCAAATGCTGTACTCCCATCTTGACACGACCACAAAAGAGGTTAGCAACCGCCTGTCGGGCAACTATGCCGCCGACATCGCCGATATGGACGCCACCGAAGCCGAAGCGCTGGGGATGGCCGACTACTTCACCGTCGGCATTGTGCGTCAATTTCCGCAGTCCTTCCGCTGACCGACCTCTCGCCACGCACTGCGGCTGCCGCCACGGCAGCCGTTTTTTGTAGAAAAATATTGCTTGTCAAACAGTTTGGCATACTGTATAATGGCCTATCCAAATGCAAGCAGGGAGGAAACAAAACCATGATCAGTGCCGGTGATTTCCGAAACGGTACCACCTTTGAAATGGACGGGCAAGTCATGCAAATCATTGACTTTCAGCACGTCAAGCCCGGTAAGGGCGCCGCGTTTGTGCGCGTCAAAATGCGCAACGTCATCAACGGCGGCGTAACCGAGCGCACCTTTAACCCCAGCGATAAATTTGAAAACGCCTTTGTCGATCGTCGCGACATGGAATACCTTTACAGCGACGGCGATTTGTACTATTTTATGGACAACGAGTCCTACGAGCAGGTGCCCATCAACGGCAGCGTGCTCGACGACAACTTCAAGTTTGTCAAAGAAAACATGCAGTGCAAGGTCGTGTCCTACAAGGGCAGCGTCTTTGCCGTTGAGCCGCCCATTTTTGTCGATTTGCTGGTCACCGAGACCGAGCCGGCCGTGCGCGGCGATACCGCTACCAACGTCACCAAGGCTTGCACGCTGGAAACCGGCGCGATCATCAAGGTGCCGCTCTTTATCGCCGAGGGCGAAAAGCTGCGCATCGACACGCGCACCGGTGAGTACATGGAGCGCGCGAAATAATGGAACTGACTGATAAAATTGCCAACCTAAAGGCGTTGGTTGAAAAGCTGGACAGCCCGGATGAAGCGCTGAAAGAGCTGCTGACCGGCGTGGTTGACGCGCTGGAAGCGCTTGAAGTCGAGGTCGGCACGATGCGTGACAACCTCGACGACATCAGCGATAACCTCGACGACATCAGCGACGAGCTGGAAGAACTTGAAGATGAGCTGGCCGACCTCGACGATTTGCTCGAATGCGACTGCGGCTGCGAAGACGAGGACGAGGAAGACAGCGACGAGGACGAAGACGGCGACGATGAGGACGAGGAGTATTTTTACGAGGTCTCCTGCCCCAGCTGCGACAACGTCTTTACCCTGTCCGAAGCCGACTTAGACAACGGGTTTCTCATTTGTCCCCACTGTCAGGAAAAGCTGACCATTGATGACGATAGCGATTGTGATTGCGGTTGCGATCACGACCACCATCACGAATAAGCGGCGGGGCGGGTGACACACCCGCCCCCCATTACCATTACAGCCAAAGGAGCTGCCCTTATGACCGACCTGCAAAAAGAAATACTGCGGCTCAAAGAGGCCAAAAACGCCATGGTGCTGGCCCACTTCTATCAAGACTTAGAGCTTCAACAGGTCGCCGATTTTGTCGGCGACTCCTTTGAAATGGCCAAACGAGCCGCCGCTGCCGACGCGCAGCTGCTCATCATCTGCGGCGTTAAATTTATGGCCGAAAGCGCCAAGCTGCTCAGCCCCAACAAGAAAGTACTGCTGCCGCGCCAGGACGCCGGCTGCATTATGGCCGACATGATTGAGCCGCACCACGTGCGCGAACTGCGCGCCGCGCATCCCGACGCCGCCGTCATGTGCTATGTCAATTCGTCGGCCGCTGTCAAGGCCGAGTGCGACGTCTGCTGCACCTCGTCATCGGCGCTCACCATCGCGCGCGCGCTCGACGCACAGAAAATTATCTTTGTTCCCGACAAAAACCTCGGCGCCTATGTCGCGTCTCAGGTGCCGGAGAAAGAATTTGTCTTCTTCGACGGCTACTGCCCCATTCACCATCACATCACGCTTGAGACGGTGGAAAAGGTGCGCGCCAAACTGCCCGACGCGCTGCTGCTGGTGCACCCCGAGTGCCGTCCCGACGTCGTCAGCGCCGCCGACTTTGTCGGCAGCACCTCGCAACTCATCAACCGCGTGCTGCAAGGCGATGAGCTGACCTATGTTATCGGCACTGAGACGACAGTCGTCGAACTGCTGAGAAACAACGCGCCGGGCAAAATCATCTACGCGCTGTCGCCCACCATGGTGTGTACCAACATGCGTAAAACCAGCGTCGAAGACCTGCACTACGCGCTGGACAAAGAGGTCTACGAGGTGTCGCTACCCGACAGCGAGGCCGCCGGTGCGCAGCGCGCGCTGCAAGCGATGCTGACCCTTGGCGCAGCACCATCGACGAGGTAGGGCTGTGCGACGTTATCTGACAAGCGCCGACACCATCGTCAACCCGCCCGGCGGCGTCGTGAAAACCGACGTGCTCATCGCCGGTGGCGGTCTGGCCGGTCTGTACACCGCCTTGCAGCTTGACCCGGCACTCGACTGTCTGGTGCTGACCAAGGAGGGCATTGAAACCAGCAACTCGTGGCTGGCACAAGGCGGCATTGCCGCTGTCATCGACACCGAACACGACGATCCGGCGCTGCACATCGAGGATACACTGACCGCCGGTGCCGGGTTCAACGACCCGGAGGCCGTTGACGTGCTGGTCAAGGAAGGTCCCTCCGACATCGCCACGCTGCAGGCTATGCACGTGCCGTTTGACATTGACGAGGACGGCGATTTGTCCATCACTCGCGAGGGCGGCCACACCCGCGACCGCATCGTACACGCCGGTGGCGACGCCACAGGTCGCGAGACGGTCAAGGTGCTGGCGTCCATTGTGCAGTCCTGCCCCAACATCGACTTTTTTCCGCGCTCGTTTCTCGTCGATATTCTCACCGACGAGCAGGGCGCGGTGTGCGGCGCGCTGGTGTTCAACGGCGCCTTTATCCGCGTCGAAACGCCGGTTGTCGTGCTCTGCACCGGCGGCTGCGGCCAAATCTACTTCAACACCACCAATCCCACCGTGGCAACCGCCGACGGGCTGGCCGCCGCGTTGCGTGCCGGTGCGTCGGCAACCGGTATGGAGTTTGTGCAGTTTCATCCCACGGCGCTGTACACGCCCCAGCACACCGGCCCACGCTTTCTCATCTCCGAGGCGGTGCGCGGCGAAGGCGGACTGCTCTACGACACCGACGGTCGACGCTTTATGCCGGCGCTTCACCCGCTGGCCGAGCTGGCGCCGCGCGACATCGTGGCGCGTGCCATCTGGCAGGCCATGCTCGACACCGGAACGCCCCACGTCAACCTCGACATCACGGCGTGTGACCGCGCCTTTTTGGCTCGACGCTTCCCCACCATCACCGCCCACTGCGACAAGCTGGGACTCGACATCAGCCAATCACCAATCCCTGTCGCGCCGGTGCAGCATTACATGGTCGGCGGTCTGAAAACCGACCTCTTTGCCCGCACCGAGGTGCCGGGACTCTACGCCTGCGGCGAGGTGTCCAGCACCGGCGTACACGGCGCCAACCGGCTGGCCTCCAACTCAATGCTGGAGTGCCTTGTCTTTGGCCGCCGCGCCGCGCAGCACATCAGCGGGCAACCGCACCAACGGCGTCCCGTACAACGGAACGCCACCGCAACCGACATCGACGCGCCGTTGCCCGACGCCGCCGCCATGGCCGACGCCATCCGCACCATCATGGAGCGCGACGCCGGTATTGTCCGCTGCCGCGACGGCTTGCAGCGCGGCCTGTCCGACATGTCGCAGCTGCTCAACCGGCTCGACGCACTGGCGCTGCCCGACCGACCCGCCTGGGAATGCTACAACATGGCCGTCGCCGCCCAGCAGGTGCTACAGGCGGCGCTCGACCGCAAAGACAGCATCGGCGGTCACTACCGTATTGACTGACACACCGCGACAGGAGGTTTATCTATGGACAACTTTGTCATTGACCCCATTTTGCTTAACGCGCTGCACGAGGACATCGGCGGCGGCGACATCACCACCGACAGCTGCGTACCGGCCAACCAAACCATCAGCGGCCGCTTTATCGCCAAGGCCGACGGCGTGCTGTGCGGCCTAAGCGTTGCCGCACGTGTCTTTGCGCTGCTGGACGACAGCCTTGTATTCTCCGCCGCGAAACAGGACGGCGACACGGTACAAACCGGCGAGCTAATTGCCACCGTGAGCGGCAACGCGCGCGCCATTCTCAAGGGCGAGCGCACAGCGCTCAACCTGCTGCAGCACATGTCGGGCATTGCCAGCATGGCGGCTGAGGCCGCCGCAAAGGTGCCGCACAGCTGCCGCGTTGTTGACACGCGAAAGACTACGCCCGGCCTGCGCGTGCTGGACAAATACGCCGTGCGCGTCGGCGGCGGCCACAACCACCGCTTCAATCTGGCCGACGGCGTACTCATTAAGGACAACCACATCGCCGCCGCCGGTGGCATTGCGCGCGCCGTCGCGCAGGCGCGCGCCAACGTGCCGCACACGACCAAAATCGAGGTCGAGACCTCAACGCTCGATGAGGTTAAGCAGGCGCTGGCCGCTAAGTCCGACATTATCATGCTCGACAACATGACCAACGAGCAGATGCGCGAGGCCGTCCGGCTGATTGACGGACAGGCGCTGACCGAGGCGTCGGGCAACATGGGCGATAAAGATTTGACACTCGTAGCCGCCACCGGCGTTGACATCATCAGCGTCGGCGCGCTGACCCACAGCGTGCGCGCGCTGGATATTTCGCTGAAACTGGAGATGGATACGTGCTCGGTATAGATCTTACAGAAGGGCACGTCGGCCGCCGAATGCTGCGGTTTTCGCTGCCTTTTCTCTTTTCCATGGTGTTGCAGTCGCTCTATGGTCTGGTCGACATGATTGTCGTCGGCCAGTACTGCAAAACCGACGTCACCGGCGGCGTGGTGGCCGCCATGCAAATCACACTATTGGTCACCAACATGATTGGCGGCTTTGTGCAGGGCGGCAGCGTACTCATTAGCCAGTACCGCGGCGCCAAGCGCGACAAGGACGAGGAGCAGTGCATCGGCACGCTGTTTAGCTTCTTTACGCTGGCCGGCCTGGCGCTGACCGGCATCATGCTGCTGCTCACCGGCCCGCTGGTCGATTTGGTGGTGCAGAATTTCGCCTCGCGCGCGCCGGCCACCCATTACCTCTACGTCACGCTGGGCGGCACGGTCTTTATCGTCGGCTACAACACCGTCAGCGCGGTGCTTCGTGGGCTGGGCGACTCGGTGCGCCCGCTGATTTTTGTCGCCATCGCCACGGTCGTCAATATCGTGCTGGACATTGTGTTTATCGCCGGTTTCGGCTGGGGCGCGGCCGGTGCCGCATGGGCAACCGTCATCGCGCAGGCGCTGTCGCTGCTGTTTGCCATTCTATCGCTGCGTAAGATGTCCTTCCCCTTCCAGTTTCGGCGCAACGAGTTCAAAATTGCACGCGACAAGCTGAAAACCATGCTCAAAATCGGCCTGCCCTCCAGCCTGCAAAACACGCTGGTCGGTCTGTCGTTTACCGCGCTGATGATCATCATCAACCACATGGACAAAAGCTCGGCGCTCAACGGCGCGATCGTCGGCTTCGGCGGCCGCATCAACAACTTTGCCATTCTGCCCAATCTGGCCATCGGCATCAGCGTCAGCGCCATGGTGGGCCAGAACATCGGCGCCGGTCGCATCGACCGCGCCAAGCAGACCATGGCCGTCGGCATCAAGCTCTGCCTCGGTATGGCGGCGGTCATCGTGCTGGTGGTCAACCTGTTTCCCGAGCCGATACTGCGCGCCTTCAGCTCCGACCCCGACGTCGTGCGCGGCGTGCCCTACCTGCGCATCACCACCATCGACTATATCCTGACCAGCTTTATTTTCTGCTTGAACGGCTTATTCATCGGCGCGGGGCATACTACCTTTGCGCTGGTGGGTGCGCTGTGTGGCTCGTGGCTGTTCCGCGTGCCGCTCGCCTACTTCTGCGCGCAGTGGTTTGGCCTCAGCGGCATTGCCATGGGCATGGTGGGCGCCGGTGCCGGTCAGCTGCTCATCTGCCTGCTGTTCTACAAATCCAATCGCTGGCAAAAGCGAGTCATTCGCGACATTGAGCCGGTCGGCGAACCGGCCTAACGGAGGAGTCTATGTTTGACACCGATATTGCCATCATCGGCGGCGGTCCCGCCGGTCTGACGGCGGCACTCTACGCCCAGCGCGGCGGTTGGCAGGTCATGCTATTTGAAAAGCTGATGCCGGGCGGCCAAATCAACACCACGCCCGAGGTGGCCAATTATCCCGGCTTGCCCGCCACCGACGGCTATAGCATCGGCGCCGCCATGGCCGAGCAGGTCAAGGCGCTCGGCGTGCCCATGATCGCCCACGAGGTGACTGCACTCAACCGCACCGAGAGCGGCTTTGCGCTGTCAGTCGCCGACCGCACCATCACCGCCCGCGCTGTCGTTCTGGCACTCGGCGCTCGGCGCCGTACGCTTGATGTCGAGGGCGAGGCGCGCCTGTTTGGTCGCGGCGTGTCCTACTGCGCCGTCTGCGACGGCCATTTCTTCAAAGACAAGCCCGTCGCCGTCGTCGGCGGCGGCAACACCGCGCTGGAGGACGCGCTGTATCTGGCCAAGCTGTGTCCGACCGTGCATTTGGTCCACCGCCGCCACGAGTTTCGCGGCAGCAAACACCTACAAGACCAAATCAGCCATACACCCAACATCACACTGCACTTAGCCGCCCGCCCCGTTGTTATAGAGGGCGACAACGCCGTGCAGCGGCTGCTGCTCGACACCGGCGATGAACTCGACGTCGCCGCCGTCTTTGTCGCCGTCGGCACTGTGGCCGACAGCGCGCTGGTAGCCAATTTGCTTGACCTTGACGAGCAGGGGCGCGTCGTCGCTGATGAAAGCGGCGCCACCGCCGTGCCCGGTCTCTTTGTCTCCGGAGACCTGCGCGCCAAGCCACTCTATCAAATCGTTACTGCCACAGCCGACGGCGCGTATGCCGCTACAGCGGCGGGGCAGTATTTGGAAAGGCAGGGATAACCGATGCTGATTAAAAACGTCACGCTACACCTCGGCAACGCCGCCGTCATTGACAAAGGCTGGTTAACCTTCGACAATGGCACGATTACCGGCGGCGGTCCGATGGACACCTGCCCCGACGCGCTCGGCGAGCTGGACGCGACGGGCTTACACCTCAGTCCGGGGCTGATTGATGCCCACTGCCACATCGGCATCTACGCCGACTCGACGCGCGGCAGCGACCTCGACGTCAACGAGCTGACCGAGGCCGTGACGCCGCACGTCCGCGCCATTGACGCCATCAACCCCTTTGACCGCGGCTTTGCCGACGCGCGCGCCGGCGGCGTGACGGCCGTCATGCTCAGCCCCGGCAGCGCCAACCCCATCTGCGGCGAGATGGTCGTGGTGCAAACGCACGGTCGCCGCATTGACGACATGGTGCTGCTGGCCGAGGCGGGCATGAAAATGGCGCTGGGCGAAAACCCCAAGTATGTTCACGGCGCCAAGCGCATGCCCACAACGCGCATGGGTACCGCCGCCGTGATTCGCGAGGCGCTGTCACAGGCCAGCGCTTACATAGAGCGTGAGGGCAAGAGTAATATCCGCTTGCGCAGCCTAAAACGCGTGCTGAACAAGGGTCTGCCCGTGCACTGCCACGCCCACCGTGCCGACGATATGTTTACCGCGCTGCGCATTGCCAAGGAGTTTGACCTCGATCTGACCATAGTCCACGGCACCGACTGCGCCGTGGTGGCCGATTTGCTGGCCGCCGAAAAGGTGCCGGTCATTGTAGGACCGCTGACCACCCACCGCTCCAAGCCCGAGACGGCCAACCGCGAGATTTCCAACCCCGGCGCGCTGGTGGCCGCCGGTTCCATTCCCGCCGTCTGCACTGACGCGCCGGTTGTGCCCATTGAATACCTAACCCACAGCGCCGCCATGGCCTGCAAGGCGGGCAATCTGACGCTGGAGCAAGGGCTACACATGATTACCGGCCGCGCCGCCGACATTCTGCACATTGGTCACCTGACCGGACGGCTCAAAGCCGGACTGCGCGCCGATTTGGCGCTGTGGTCATGCCACCCGCTGGCGCAGGAGGCCAAGCTGTGCCGCCTGTACATCGCGGGCGAGCGCGTGGTATGAGACAGCTCGACGCCGCACAACTGCGCGCCACAGTCGCCCAACTGTGCGTCACCGCCAATACCCACCTGCCACCCGACATCGAAGCGGCGCTGCACACCGCGCGTGACAACGAGCGCGACGAGCTGCCGCGCGGCATACTGCAAACGCTGTGCGACAACGCCGTGGCCGCGCGCGACACTGGTCTGCCCATTTGTCAGGATACCGGCCTAACCGTCATCTACGTTGACTGGGGGCAGGATGTGCTGCTGACCGGCGGTGACTTTACCCAAGCCATTACCCACGGCGTCGCCGACGCGACCCAAAGCGGCTATCTGCGCGCCTCGGTCGTCGCCGACCCGCTGCGGCGCACCAACACCGGCGACAATACGCCGCCGGTTATCCACCAGCGCTTTGTGCCCGGCGACACTGTAACCGTCACCGTCGCGCCCAAGGGCTTCGGCAGCGAAAATATGAGCGCGCTGCGCTTTCTGCCGCCCCATACGACGCCCGAAGGCATCATCGAAGCGGTGGTGCAGTGCGTTAGGGACGCCGGCGCCAACCCCTGCCCGCCCGTCATTGTCGGCGTGGGGCTGGGCGGCACAGCTGAAACCTGTTGCCGCAACGCCAAGCGCGCGCTGCTGCGTGCCGTCGGCTCAACCCACCCCGACCCCTTCTACGCCGATCTGGAGGTTTGCACGCTCAACGCGTTGCAGGGCACAGGCATCGGCCCGCAGGGCATGGGCGGTCACACAACGGCGCTGGCCGTGTTCTACGCACCGGCCCCGACGCACATCGCAGGACTACCGCTGGCGGTCAACATCGGCTGCCACGCCACCCGCCACGCCTCGGCCACCATATAAAGGAGCGCTGCCTATGAGCATGACCGTCCGCTACGCCCGCCACGACGACTACCCTGCCATCGCGCGGCTGCTGCAACAGATTTGCACGCTGCACGCGCAACTGCGTCCCGACATCTTTCGGTCGGGTGGGCAAAAATACAGCCAAGACGACTTTGCCGCCATGCTAAACGACGTAAACAAGCCGGTGCTGGTGGCTGTCGATGACACCGACGCCGTGCAGGGCTACGCCTTTTGCCAGATAAAAACAAACGACAGCCCCGTGCTGTGTCATGACAAAGTGCTGTTCATCGATGACCTCTGCGTCGACGAAGCCTGCCGTGCCGGTGGCATCGGTGGGCTGCTGTTTGACGAGTGCGTGGCGCTGGCGCGTGAATGCAAGGCCGCGCGCGTTGAGCTGTCTGTCTGGCAGTGCAACCAGTCGGCCATACAGTTCTATCTCAAGCGGCACATGACACCGCAGCGCGCCATCATGGAACTGCCGTTGTAAAAAAGCACCTCTTGCCACAAATCCATCACTGTGCTACAATACTGGCGTAACTCTAAACAAGGAGGAAAAAACAATGGCTCACATCATTACCGACGACTGCATCAGCTGCGGCGCTTGCGAAGCCGAGTGCCCCGTGTCCTGCATCTCGGCTGGTGACACCAAATATGTCATCAGCGCCGAAGAGTGCATCGACTGCGGCGCCTGCGCCGGCGTCTGCCCGACCGACGCTGCCAAGCCCGAATAATTCAACACGCTACTTAAAGAGGCGCGTACCGCATAAGCGGTGCGCGCCTCTTGTCTTGCTGCATTAACAAAGCCAAAACCCAATCACAGGGCCTAGCAAGATTGCCGCGTAAATCAGCGTAATCCACGGCTGGTAATCGACGTAGAACCCCTTAAAGCTCAAGCTCCACGGGTGCTTAATCAGCACCCAGCCCACGACGTCGAAAACAATGCAAATCCCCATCCAAAGCAGACCGGTAACAAGCGCTTCGTCCAGCGACGGCTGCGCCAGTCCGGACATATAAAGCCATCCGAACAGCGAGAAGAGCACAATGTTGTACAGCGGATGCCACGGCTTTGTCTTTTCGTAGGCCTCGCCCATACCGTCCTTGTCCATTGGCTTCAAATGCCGCACATAGATGTTGAAAACGGTATGCCCCATCCCAACCAGCGTCACCAGCACATAGCAAACCCAAAACCACAGCATCGACAGTCCAAACGCCTGCATACCGCACCTCCTCAGCGTTTTTTCTCGGCTCAGTATATCACAAAACCGCACAACACACCAGTCTACACGCCCACTCCAAACCCTATTTCAACAAAATCTATTGACCCACTCAGCGCAACTTCATATAATACATATGAACAAATATTCATATGTTGGAGTGATAGCCATGACTGACCTTCACAGCCCCGATTGCAATTGTACTATTATCCATGCCGACGTGCTTGAGCAGGTCGACGCGCAGCTGCCCGACGAGGATTTGTTGTTCCAACTGGCCGAACTGCTCAAGGTCTTTGGCGACACGACGCGCGTGCGCATTCTGTGGGCGCTTAGCTTGCACGAGCTGTGCGTCTGCGATTTGGCGGCGCTGCTGAAAATGACAGCCACCGCCATCAGCCACCAGCTGCGCATCTTGAAGAACATGCAGCTGGTCAAACCGCGCCGCGCTGGCAAGGTCGTCTACTATTCACTGGCCGACAGCCATGTGACGCAAATACTCAACCAGGGCTTTGAACATATCAACGAGGAATGAGGGATACCATGTCATCCGAATGCAACCAAGCCTCCGGCTGCGGATGCGGCCACGACCACGGCCACGAGGAGGGTCTTTCGCTGCCGCTGATTGGCGCCGGTATTGCCATCCTGCTGCTGGGCATCTTGCTACCCATCCCCCATTGGGCCAAAATGGCCATTCACGCCGCCGGCTGGCTGCTGTGCGGCCGCGACCTGCTGCGCGCCGTATGGGCCAATCTTAAGGCGCGCCAGTTTTTTGATGAAAACCTGCTGATGACGGTTGCGACGCTGGGCGCTTTTGCGCTGGGCGACAGCGCCGAGGGCCTTTCCGTGCTGCTGTTCTTCATGGTGGGCGAGTATTTCCAAGGCCGCGCCGTCGGCAAGTCGCGCAGCGCCATTTCAGCACTGGTCGACCTGCGCCCGCAACAAGTACATCTGCTCACCGACGACAACCGGACGCTTGACGCACCGGCGCTTTCCGTCACCATCGGCAGTCGTATTCTCATCAAGCCGGGCGAAAAAATCCCGCTTGACGGCGTAGTGCTCACCGGCCAATCAACCGTCACGACAGCGGCGCTGACCGGCGAATCGATGCCGCAGCCGGTCGAATCCGGCAGCACCGTACTGGCCGGAACGGTCAACGGCGGCGGGCTGCTAACCGTTGAGGTCGACAAGCTTTTTGACGACACCGCCGCCGCGCAAATCCTCAAGCTGGTCGAGCAATCGGAGTCCAACAAGGCGCCCACCGAGCAGTTTATCACCAAATTCGCCCGTGTCTACACACCCGTCGTCATGGCCGCCGCTTTGCTGCTGGCCGTCGTGCCGTCGCTGGTGACCGGCGACTGGTCAACATGGGTCTACCGCGCGCTTGTCTTTCTAATCATCAGCTGTCCCTGTGCGCTGGTGCTGTCCATACCACTCAGCTTCTTTGCCGGCATTGGCCGCGCGGGAAAGCAGGGCATATTGGTCAAGGGCGGCCAGTACATCGAGGCGCTGGCGCATTTGCACACCGTTATGTTCGACAAAACCGGCACGCTGACACGCGGCGAGTTTGCCCTAACCGGCGTGCAACCGGCCAACGGCCTGTCTGCCGACCAGCTGCTGCAAATCGTCGCCTCGGCCGAGGCCAACTCAACGCACCCGCTGGCGCAAGCCGTCTGCCGCGCCTACACCGGCAAACCGCTGCCGCTTCAAGCCTTAGAGGAGCGTCCGGGCCACGGCCTGCTGGCCACCATCGACGACCGCCGCTACGCGCTGGGCAACGCCGCTCTGATGCGCGAGGTGTCGGCCCACTTGCCCGACGGCCACGACGACACAACCGCCATCTACGTCGCCTGCGACGGCCAATATATCGGTTGTCTCAGCTTTGCCGACCAGCTGCGTGACGACGCGCAGGCGGCCGTTGACCATCTGCGCGCGCAGGGCATCGAGACCATCGCCATGGTCACCGGCGACCGCCAAGCCGCCGCACAACCTGTTTTTGAACAACTCAAGCTTGATTCGCTGACCGCCGAGGTGCTGCCCGCCGGCAAGCTGGACGCGCTATCTGCACTTCAAAACAAGCTGCCGGCCAAGCGCACACTCGCCTTTGTCGGCGACGGCATCAACGACGCGCCGGTGCTCAAGGCCGCCGACGTCGGCGTCGGTATGGGGCTGGGCAGTCAGGCCGCCATCGAGGCCAGCGACGTCGTGCTGATGCACGGCAACCCGTCGGCTTTGCCCACCGCCGTGGCCATCGCCAAGCGCACGCGCCGCATTGTCGTGCAAAACATCGTGCTGGCACTGTCGCTCAAGCTGGTTGTACTGGTGCTGGGCGCACTGGGTATGGCCGAGATGTGGCAAGCGGTACTCAGCGACGTCGGTGTCGCGCTGCTGTGCGTGCTTAACGCCATGCGCATTCTGCGTGGCAACGTGTAACCGCTGCAGGACCCGCCGCATACCATGGTATAGCATCCGGGGGAGGTGTACCATGAAATGTACCATGCGGGATAAGCTGACCAAGCTGATAGATGTTAAATCCATCGTCACCATTATGATTATCGGCACCTTTTGCTATCTGTCCATCACCGGACGCATCGGCGGCGACGTATTTATGCAAGTGGTCATGATTATCATCGGATTTTTCTTTGCCAGCAAAACCTTTGGAGAAGGCCATCCTTCCCTTCATAGCCAGAGCGACGACAAAGACGGCAGCCCTTAGGGTGGCCGTCTTTTTACATCAAAACCAAAATCTGACAAAATTGTGGGAACAAATCCTTACTTGTTGCGTCAAAGAACGACAGAGGGTGACAAAAAGAAAAAAACCGCCTTTCGGCGGTTTTGGTGGACGCTAAGAGATTCGAACTCCTGACCCTTCGCACGTCAAGCGAATGCTCTACCAACTGAGCTAAGCGTCCCTATCGCGTTTGCGCTTTCCTATTATACTCATTCACGCGCGCTTGTCAACCCCCTAATCGCCCAATTTTCCTCACAGTCATCGCAAGCAAAACACAAGAATTACATAATTTACCATAATTGGATATTTCATGTTGACTTCTGTCGTTTTTGTTTGTATACTGGGTGCGGACAATCGGAGCCTATTGCCAACCATTTAGGAGGAGTAACTAGTGAAATCAACCGGTATTGTCCGTCGTGTAGACGAATTGGGGCGTGTCGTGCTGCCCGTGGAGCTGCGCCGTTCCCTTGAAATTTCAGAAAAAGACTCGCTGGAAATCTATGTTGAGGGCGGTTCAATCATCCTCAAAAAATACGAGCCTGCCTGCATTTTCTGCGGCAACGCCCGCAACGTCACACACTACAAGGACAAAATTATCTGCCAAAACTGCCTGAAAGAGCTGACTGAGCGCAAGTAAAATCGAAAAAGAGTGGTGTGAGCCCAGCGGCCACACCACTCTTTTTTTGATTTTTACAGATGTTCGTCGATGTACTTAGCGACGTCTGAAACGGTTTTGAACTTGCGTATCTGCTCCTCGTCGATGGTGATGTCGTACTGCTCTTCAATGGCGAACATCAGCTCAACCACGTCCAGCGAGTCGGCGCCGAGGTCCTCGGCAATGTCGGTATCGGCCGAAATGGTGTTCTCGTCGATGTCCAGCTGTGTGGCCAGAATCGATTTCACTTTGTCCAGTGTGGCGCTCACAGGCTCACTCCTTTCCAATCCAAATGCTTTGCGACCACAGTATAGCCTACGCCGCTTGTCCGTGGCAAGACATTTAGCAAAAATTTAACATTTCATTTGCCTGCCGACAGTTTTTGCGCTTGTGAAACAGGTCGTCGCCACGTATAATAGACGGCAGTTGACAACGGGAGGTAAGCATGAACAAAATCATTCTGTGCAAACTGGGCGAGATGGTGCTCAAGGGTCTCAACCGCAGCACCTTCGAGCGCAAGCTCATCGCCAATTTACAGCGACGGCTGGCGCCTATGGGCGACTTTGGCTTTAGCTGCCAGCAGTCGTGCCTGTACATCACGCCGCCGGAAGGCGCCGACCTCGACGCCGTGTGCGCGATCGTCAACAGCGTGTTTGGCATTGTCGCGTACAGCGTTGCTTTTGTGCTGGACAAGGACATGGACAGCCTGCTGGTCCAAGCGCCCGACCTGCTCAGCGACCTGCTGATGACCAAGCGCAGCTTTAAGGTCGAGGCCAAGCGCGCCGATAAGCGGTTCGGCTATAACTCCATGCAAATCATGCAGCAGCTGGGCGGCCTGCTGCACGACACGTTTACCCACCTGACCGTCGACGTCCACAACCCCGACTGCGTTGTCGTGGTTGAGGTGCGCGAGCAAGCCATTTACCTGCACGCCGGCTCTCGGCCCGGCGCCGGTGGCCTGCCGGTCGGCTCCAGCGGCACCGGCACGCTGCTGATTAGCGGCGGCATCGACAGCCCCGTCGCCGGTTACCTCATGGCGCGGCGCGGCCTGCAATTGCACGCCGTTCACTTTGAAAGCTACCCCTACACCTCACAGCAGGCGCTGGACAAGGTGCTGACGCTGGCCGAGCAGGTGGCACGTTACGCCGGACGCATTGAGGTCGACGTCGTCGGCTTTACCAAACTTCAGGAGCGGCTGCGCGCCGCCTGCGACGAGGATTATTTCACGCTGCTGATGCGCCGCTCGATGATACGTATTGCCGCACAACTGGCGCACAACCACAAGAGCCAGTGCCTGATTACCGGCGAGAGTCTGGGACAGGTCGCCAGCCAGACAGTCGGCGCGCTGGCCGTCACCGACTGCGCCGCGCCCGAGGGCTTCGACGGCAACGCGCCCTACCCTGTGCTGCGCCCGCTCATCGGTATGGACAAGGCCGAGGTCATCGCCATCGCCCGCAAAATCGGCACCTTTGAGACGTCGATTCTGCCCTATGAGGACTGCTGCACCGTCTTTACGCCGCGCCATCCGCGCACGCGCCCCGTCTACGCCGATATCCTGAAAAACGAACAGAAAGCCGACCTGCACGAACTGGAGCAGCAGGCCGTTGCGTGTACCGAAAGGAAGGTGGCACAATGGCGTTGGTAGCCGAAATCATTGGCGTCGGCACCGAGCTTTTGCTCGGCAACGTCGCCAACACCGACGCGCAAATGATTAGCCAGGGGCTGTCGGCGCTGGGCATTCACGTCTACTTCCACACCGTCGTCGGCGACAACGACGCCCGGCTGCGGCAGGCGGTCGAGATTGCCTCGTTGCGCAGCGACATTCTCATCACCACCGGCGGCCTTGGCCCCACCTACGACGACATGACCAAGCAGACGCTGGCCGACTGCTTCGGGCTGCCGCTGGAACGCCACCAGCCCACCGTCGACAGCATTCGCGCCTATTTCAGCCGACTCGGCGCCGCCATGTCGCCCAACAACGAGCGTCAGGCCGACCTGCCACGCGGCTGCATTGTCATGCAAAACGACTGCGGCACAGCGCCCGGCTGCATCTTTGAAGCCAACGGCAAGCACATTATCATGCTGCCCGGCCCGCCGCACGAGTGCGCCGCCATGTTCAACGGCTGCGCCGTGCCCTACCTTAAAACGCTGGCCGGCGGCTGTCTGGTGTCACACAACATCCATATCTTCGGCATCGGCGAGGCGTCGGTTGAAGAAAAGCTGCGTCCCATGATGCTGCAAGCGCAAAACCCCACCATCGCGCCCTATGCCAAGGAGGGCGAGGTGTGGCTGCGCGTCACCGCCTCCGCCGATACGGAAGCGCAGGCTGAGGCGCTGACGCGACCCGTCATCGACGACATCAGCAGCCAGCTGGGCGACGCCGTCTACGGCATCGACGCCGGTTCGCTGGAAAGCACACTGCTGCAACAGCTCAAACGCCAAGGGCTGACGCTGGCCGCCGCTGAGTCGTGTACCGGTGGGCTGCTCGGCGCACGGCTGACGGCTCTGCCCGGCGCCTCCGAGGTCTTCTGCGGCAGCGTTTGCGCCTACACACCACTGGCCAAGACGGCACTGCTCGATGTACACGCGTCGCTGCTGGAGCGTCACGGCGTCGTCAGCGCCGAGGTGGCTGAGGCGATGGCGCGCGGCGCAAAGAATCGGCTGGCCGCCGACCTCGGCGTCGGCATCACCGGCTACGCCGGCCCGACGGCTGAAAACGGCGTGCCTGTAGGCACCGTTTACATCGCGCTGTGCGACCACCACGGCCAAACCACGGTCAAACAGCTCATGCTGGGCAGCGACCGCAACCGCGTGCGCGTCATGGCTGTCAACCACGCGCTCAACATGGCGCGGCTCAGCCTGTTGGCGTAATCGCTGGCGTTTTTTCTTGACAACACACACCTATACTAATATAATCGCTTGAAACGGCGAAACTTTTTTCGCCCACGTCCAGCCCAAAAATCCGGAGAGGATGAACGATATGCAAAAAGAATTTAAATTGACACAAGAACGCCTGACAGAGCTCAACGACGAGCTGGTTTACCTCAAAACGGTGCGCGAAAAAGAAGTGGCTGACCAGATCAAGGAAGCCCGCTCCTTTGGCGACCTGTCGGAAAACAGCGAGTACGACGAGGCCAAAAACGAGCAGGGCCGTCTCTTCTCGCGCATTGCCGAGCTGGAGAACATCATCAACAACGCCGTTGTCATTGAAATCGGCGGCAAGACCAAGGAAGTGCGCATCGGCAGCACCGTCACCGTCACGGCGGTTGACAACAGCAAGGAGACGCACACCTTCACCATCGTCGGCAGCCAGGAGGCCAATCCGCTCGATGGTCGCATCTCCGACGAATCACCCTTTGGTCGTGCGCTGATCGGCACCAAGAAGGGCGACGAGGTGCGCGTCGAGGCACCGGCCGGAAAAATTATGTACAAGGTCACTGCGCTGACCTGAGAGAGGAAGTAGCCCGTGGATACACCCGATACCAACATCGAACGCGACTTGCCCGAACTGCTGCAAATCCGCCGCGACAAGCTGCGCGCGTTGCAGGACAACGGCAACGACCCGTTTGCCATAACCCGCTATGACCGCACGCACATGACGGCTCAAATTTCCGAATTGTTTGACACACTTGAAGGCCAGCCGGCTCGGCTGGCCGGTCGCATTATGTCGATGCGCGACATGGGCAAGGCGTCGTTTTGCGACATTGTCGACGGCAGCGGTCGCATTCAGCTCTACGTGCGCCGCGACGACCTGCCCGAGGGCGCCTATGAGGAGTACAAAAAGCTGGACATCGGCGACTTTATCGGCGTCAGCGGCATCGTTTTTCGCACCAAGCGCGGCGAGATTTCGCTGCACTGCGACAGTGTAACGCTGCTGTCCAAGTCGCTTAAGCCGCTACCCGAGAAGTTTCACGGTCTGACCAACGTCGAGCTGCGCTACCGCCAGCGCTACGTCGACCTCATCATGAACGAGGAGGTGCGCGCCACCTTCGTCGCGCGCGCCAAAATTATCAGCGCTATCCGCCGCTGGCTCGACAGCCGCGGCTACATTGAGGTCGAAACGCCCATTCTCAACACCGTCATCGGCGGCGCCAACGCGCGCCCGTTTGAAACGCACCACAACACGCTCGACCTCGACATGACGCTGCGTATCGCGCCCGAGCTCAAGCTCAAGCGGCTGGTCGTCGGCGGTTTAGAGCGCGTTTACGAGCTGGGACGCAACTTCCGCAACGAGGGCATGAGCGTCAAGCACAACCCCGAGTTCACCATGGTTGAGTTCTACGAGGCCTACACCGACTGCGACGGCATGATGGACCGCTGTGAGCAGCTCATCGCCGACGTCGCGCAGGAAGTGCTGGGCACCACTGAAATTACCTATCAAGGACAGCCCGTGTCGCTGAAACAGCCGTGGGCGCGCCTGTCGATGGCCGACGCCGTCAAACAATACACCGGCATTGATTTTCTGTCCTTTGACACTGACGAGCAGGGCCGCGCCGCCATGGCGCAGCTGGGCATCTATGTCAAGGGCAACGAGTCGTGGGGCGACGCGCTCTACCACTGCTTTGACCAAAAGGTGGAGGAGTACCTCGTTCAGCCTACGTTCATCACCCGCCACCCTGTCGAGGTGTCGCCGCTGGCCAAGCGCTGCGTCGACGACCCGCGCCTGACCGACCGCTTCGAGCTATTTATCGTGGCACGCGAGCACGCCAACGCCTTTAGCGAGCTTAACGACCCCATCGACCAGCGCCAGCGCTTTGAGCGGCAGGCCGCGATGCGCGCCGCCGGTGACGCCGAGGCGGGCGAGGTCGACGAGGATTTTCTCAACGCGCTGGAATACGGCCTGCCGCCGACCGGCGGCATCGGCATCGGCATTGACCGCTTGGTCATGCTGCTGACCGACAGCGCCAGCATCCGCGACGTCATACTGTTCCCGACCATGAAGCCGCAGGAGTAGCCTGCCTTTATGAAGCATAAGCACATCGAGAGCCGGGATAACCCGACACTCAAGGCGCTGAAAAAGCTGTGCGACAGCGGCCGCGCCCGACACCGTGAGGGTCTGTTCGTCGTCTGCGGCGAGTCCTACCTGCTGGCCGAAGCGCTGGTGGCAGGAGCCGCCGTCGACAGCGTCGTCTGCACCATGGAAACCTCGGCAGCATTGATGCTGCCCGACGACGCCACGCTGATTACGCTGCCCGAGCCGCTGCTGTCTGGTCTGCTGCCGCTGGAGTCCAGCGCACCGCTGCTGTTCACCTGTCACCTACCCGACAGGCAGCTGAGCGCCGAAGCGCTGCAAACCGGACGACACCTGGTGCTCGACGGTCTGCAAGACCCCGGCAATGTCGGCACGCTGCTGCGTACCGCCGCCGCGTTTGGCTTCGCCTCGGTCATTTGCACCGAGGGCTGCGCCGACCCGTATAGCCCCAAGGTTACCCGCGCCGCCGCCGGTGCGCTCTTTTCACTTAACGTCCACAGCCTGCCGCGCCAACAGTTGGCCGACATGATTACGCAAGCCGCCGTCGGCTGCTGGGCCGCCGCCCACGAGCAGTCCGCCGTCTGTCCCGAGACGCTGAAAGGCCAAACGGGACTATTGATTGTCGGCGGTGAAGCCGCCGGCGTGTCCCGCGAACTGCGTGCCGTGTCTACCGCTGTTGTATCCATTGATATGCACGGTGACAGCCTCAACGCCGCTGTCGCCGGTGCCATTTTAATGTACCATATGCGCTGAGGAGGATGCATCATGTCCGAACTGCTGCAATGGGTCTGGCTCAGCCAGCGCAAAAGTATTTCGCGCAACCAGCGCTACGAGCTGTGGCAACACTTCGGCGGCATCACACCGCTGTACAACGCCAAATTTGACGACTATGTGCCCTTCGGAGTATCCGATAAAGCGCTCAAATCGCTATGCGACAAAGACACCAAAGCGGCGCTTAAAATCGTACAAGCCTGTGCCGACAAGGACATCGACCTCTTCCCGCTCGACCACCCCGCCTACCCCGAAAGGCTCAACACCATTGACGAGCCGCCGATTGTGCTCTATGTACTGGGTCGTTTGCCCGATTTTGACACATTGCCCAGCCTGGCAGTCGTCGGCGCGCGCGAGTCCTCCGAGGCCGGCTTGTTCTACGCCGAGGAGTTTTCCCATCGGCTGGCCGCCTGTGGCATGGTGATTGTGTCGGGTATGGCGAACGGCATTGACAGTGCCGCCCACCGCGGTGCGCTCAAAGCCGGTAAGCCGACCTATGCCGTGCTCGGCTGCGGCGTTGACGTCATTTACCCCAAGAACCGCGTCAGCCGCCAGCTCTACGCCGACATCCTGCACGACGGCGCTATCATCAGCGAATACCCGCCCGGCACCGGCGTGCGCAAGGAGTACTTTCCCGACCGCAACCGCATTATGAGCGGCCTGACCGACGGCGTGTTTGTCATCGAGGGCCGTGAGCGCAGCGGCACCGGCATCACCGCCAATCGCGCGCTCGACCAAGGGCGTATGGTCTTTGCCCTGCCCGGCCGCCACGACGACCCGTTGGCTAAAAAGCCCAACAGCATCATCAAAAACAACGGCAAGCTGGTTGACTGCATTGAAGACATCCTCAACGACTACCCGCACCACAGCTTCAACAAACCGTCACAGAAAAAGCTGACTCAGCTGCCGCCGCTGCCCAAGGCCATAGCCAAGGCCGAGGCCAAGCGCGTTGTGTCTCCGCCACTCGACCTCAGCGCCTTTGACCCCGAGTCGCAGGCCGTGCTGCAAGCGCTCGACGGCAAGGGTGAGCAGACGATGGAGCAGCTGGTGGCAGCGCTGACACTGCCCATCGGCACGCTGATGGCCACCATCACCACACTGGAAATGGCGTCGGCGATTGTCGACACCGGCGGCCGCGTCTACCGCCGCACCGACCAATAAATCACCCGACGCAGGAGGAACACAATGTCTAAACTCGTCATCGTAGAATCACCCGCCAAGGCCAAAACCATCGGAAAATATCTGGGCAATGACTATGTCGTCAAGGCCACCATGGGACATCTGCGCGACCTGCCCAAAAGTGTGTTGGGCGTGGACTTTGACAACAACTTTGCCGTTGAGTATAAAGCCATTGAAGGCAAGCAGGACATGATTAAAACGCTCAAGGCCGAGGCCAAAAAGGCCGATGAAGTCTACCTCGCCACTGACCCGGACCGCGAGGGCGAGGCCATTTCCTGGCATCTCAAGGAGCTGCTTAAACTCAGCGACGCGCAGGCCAAGCGCGTCACCTTCAACGAAATCACGCCCAAGGTGGTGCAAGAGTCGATGCAGCACCCGCGCGCCATTGACATCGACCTTGTCGACGCGCAGCAGGCACGTCGTGTGCTTGACCGCATTGTCGGCTACCAGCTCAGCCCCTTGCTGTGGAAGAAAATCCGTTCCGGTCTGTCGGCCGGTCGCGTGCAATCGGTCGCAACGCGTTTGGTTGTTGACCGCGAGGAGGAAATTCGCGCCTTCCAGCCGGAGGAGTACTGGGAAATCGACGCCCAGCTCGACCGTGTCAATGCCGTCGGCAGCTTTGCCGCGTCTTTCTACGGCAACGAAAAGGGTCGTGTCGCGCTGACCGACCAAGCGCAGGCGCAGGCCGTTGTCGACGCCGTGCAGTCGGCACCCTTCAGCGTCCACAACGTCAAGCGCAGCGAGAAAAAGCGCAACCCCGCGCCGCCCTTCATCACCTCGACGCTGCAGCAGGACGCCAGCCGCAAATTCAACATGACGGCCAAGCGCGTCATGGCCATCGCCCAGCAGCTGTACGAGGGCGTCGATCTTAAGGACCACGGCCTGACCGGCTTGATTACCTATATGCGCACCGACTCGCTGCGCCTGTCCGACGAGGCGCTGAGCGAGGTGCGCGACTACATTGGCCAGCGCTTTGGCAACGGTTACCTGCCCGCCGCGCCGCGCCGCTTTAAGACCAAGGGCAACGCGCAGGACGCGCACGAGGCCATTCGCCCGTCGCACGTCGAGCTGACGCCCGACCTCATTCGCGACAACCTGTCCGCCGACCAGCTCAAGGTCTACCGGCTCATCTGGGCGCGCTTTGTCGCCTGTCAGATGGAACCGGCCATTTACGATACGCTGACCATCGACAGCATCAGCGCCGGTTGGCTGTTCCGCGCCAACCACACCCAAATCAAATTTCCCGGCTTTACCGCCATTTACGAGGAGGCGCAGGACGAGACCGAAAAAACCAGCAGTCCGCTGCCCGACCTCAAGCAGGGCGAGCCGTTGACGTTGTCGGCCGTCGAGCCGTCTCAACACTTTACGCAGCCGCCCGCGCGCTATAATGAAGCGACGCTCATCCGGGCTATGGAGGAGCGCGGCATCGGTCGACCCAGCACCTACGCGCCCACCATCAGCACCATTCAGGACCGCGAATACGTGCTGCGCGAGGGCAAGGCGCTGCGTCCCACGCCGCTGGGCGAGGTCGTCACCAACCTGATGAAGGACAAGTTCACCGACATCATCGACATCGAGTTTTCGGCCAAAATGGAGAGCTCACTCGACGAAGTTGAAGCCGGCAAAAAGAAATGGCAGCAGCTGCTGGCCGAGTTCTACGCCGCTTTTTCCAAGGATTTGGCCGTCGCCACCGAGTCGCTGAAAGAGGGGCGCATCAAGGTGCCCGACGAGGTCACCGACTTCGTTTGCGACCTGTGCGGCCATCCCATGGTCATTAAGTCAGGCCGTTTTGGCCGCTTTCTCGCCTGCCAAAACTACCCCGAGTGCAAAAACACCAAGCCCATCACCACCGAGGCGCCGGGCGCCTGCCCCACCTGCGGCGCCAAGATACTCAAGCGCAAGTCGCGCAACGGCTACACCTACTACGGCTGCGAAAAAAACCCCACCTGCCCCTTTATGAGCTGGGACGCGCCGACCAACGAAATCTGCGGTGACTGCCAAAAGACGCTCTTCAAAAAATCGGGTAAGGGCAACAACAAGCCCTTCTGCGTCAACGAGCAGTGCATCTCCTTCCTGCCGCCCGAAAAGCGGGGCTATTACATCAAAATGACAGCCGATGTTGGCGAAGCGGCTGAAAAAAGCGACGCCAAGTCGACCAAAAAAGCACCTGCAAAGATGTGGGCGGATAAAAAAACTACGACCAAGAAAGCAGCGGCCAAGAAACCGGCCGCCAAAAAGACAACAACCAAAAAACCGGCGGCTAAAAAGCCGGCGACCAAAAAGAAGGCCACATGACCGTGACTGTCATCGGCGCCGGACTGGCGGGCTGCGAAGCCGCCTGGCAGCTGGCAAAGCGCGGCATTGCCGTCACGCTCTACGAGATGAAGCCGCACAAAAAATCACCGGCGCACCACAGCAACGACTATGCCGAGCTGGTCTGCTCCAACTCGCTGCGCGGCGACAGCCTGACCAACGCCGTCGGCTTGCTGAAAGAAGAGCTGCGCCGTCTAAACTCACTCATTTTGGCCAAAGCCGACGCCACGCGCGTACCTGCCGGCGGCGCACTGGCCGTCGACCGCGAGGTCTTTTCACAGGCCGTGACGCAGGCCATCAAAGCCCATCCGCTCATTACCGTCGTCGAGCAGGAGGTCACCGCCATTCCCGACGGCGCCGTCATTGTCGCCTCCGGCCCGCTCACCGCCGACGCGCTGGCCGCCGACATCGCCGCGCGACTGGGCACGCCGCTTTTTTTCTTCGATGCCGCCGCGCCCATTGTCACGCTCGACAGCATCGACATGAACCACGCCTTTTGGGGCAGCCGCTACGGCAAGGGCACGCCCGACTACATCAACTGCCCGCTCGACCGCGAGCAATACCTCGCCTTTGTCGCCGCGCTGGCCACCGCGCCGCAGGCGCAGCTGCACGAGTTTGAGGACACGCGCGTGTTTGAGGGCTGCCTGCCCGTCGAGGTCATGGCGCG
>JAVBPM010000063.1:0-11697 GCA_031549605.1 Oscillospiraceae bacterium
GCCTACAGTCGGACTAGGTTGTAGCTTGCTGGGGTGTGCGCTGTAGTGCAATGCCCTTTTACGCTCAAACTCCAAACGCACGCCATAGCGCAGTAAAACCTAGTCCGACTGTAGGCAACGCCGAAAGTCGGACAGCGCAGCCGTGTTGTGGCACAGCGAAAAACTAAAGCGGCTTTTTTAGTGAGTACCGTGTACTCGCTCAAAAAACGCCATTTTTAGAATAAGCGCTGAGCCGACTGTGGTCGGAAAAACGCGCACGTTTTTCTGACCCGAACGCAGACCTGCGTGGGGTCGTCGAAACGACCGCAGGCAGGGCGGAGTGAGAAGTCGTAGCGAAGCGTGCCCTCTCGCCCTCCGATAGCGCCGGGGGTCTCGGGGCAACTCCCCGAGCGCGTTTCTTTGGTTACTTTCTTGCCGCGCAGCAAGAAAGTGACGCCCCCGCAGGACGTGCCCCAAACAAACACACCACAGCACCCAAAACGAACACCCCGCAGGACGCTCCCCCCAAAAAAACTCAAAAAATTTCACGCAACCACCAATAAATCACCCATCCCAAACGTCATAGCAAACAGAGAGGGGGCGAGTGCCTTGCAAAACGACACGCTGAAACCACTGCTCACGGCCTGGCAAACCGGCGACAGTGCCGCCTTTGACGCCATTTACCGTGACCTCAGCGTGCCCGTTTACACGCTCGTCTGCCGCATCGTCAGAAACCGCGCACAGGCCGAGGACATCACACAAGAGGTGTTTGTCAAACTGCTGACGGCCGGCCCGCCGTCCGAGCAGCTGCAAAACCCGCGTGCCTGGCTGTTTCAAATCGCGCGCAACGCCGCGATTGACGCCGTGCGCAAGCACACCGCCGACCCACTGCCCGACGACATCGAAGCCCATCCCGTGCGGCTCGACGACATGGTCGGCACCCGCGTCGACATCGAGTCGGCGCTCACCACGCTCAGCCACGACGACCGCGCGATCGTCACGCTGCACCTCAACGCCGGTCTACCGTTCCGGCTCATCAGCCAAATGATTGACATGCCGCTGGGCACGGTGCTGTGGCGCTACCAAAAGGCGCTAGACGCGCTACGGCAAGAATTACAGGGAGGTATCTCACAATGAAAAAACTGCTTACACTGTCACTGGCACTGCTGCTGGTCGCCGGACTGACCATCGCGTCGGCCGGTATGATCGAGGGCGCCGAGCCGTCCACCCCGCCTGACGGCATTCTCTACAGCACCGTCGACGGCGCCGCCACCGAGCCCTACGTCGACCCCTATCCGCTGCTGACCGAATGGGCCACCAACGGCTACCCCGACGACATCGGCGGCTATTTCTTTGACGAGAGCGGCGCACCGGTCATCCTGCTGGTCAACGGCACGCCCGAGCGCGCGGCCGGTCTGCAGGCACAGGTCGAAAACGCCACCGTCCTGCCCGCCAAATACAGCTACAACGAGATGCTCGAAGCCCAAACCCTCATCCAAAAGGACCTCGACGCCCAAGCCAACGACCAGCTCGACATCTTCAGCGTCGGCATCGGCTGGAATTGGGACGAACAAAAGCAGCAATCGGTCGGCTTTGGTGACAGCGGCAAGGAGTTCCGCGTCGTTGTCTACGCCAATGAGAACGCCCTCGACGCGCTCAATGCCAAGTACACCGAGCAGTTTAACGACATGGTCGTCGTGGTCAAGGGTCAGGACTTCCGCCTCTACGACGAGCCGGTTGCCGCGCCCGAAGCCATGCCGTGGCTGGAAAAATGGAGCGCCGACGGCTACCCCGATGACATCGGCGGCGTGGTCTGGGACGACGCCACCGGCAAGCCCATCGTCCTGCTGGTCAACGGCACGCCCGAGCGTGAAGCCGAGCTGAAAGCGCTGGTCGGCGACGACGTCGCCATTCTACCCGCCAAATACAGCTACAACGAGCTGCTGGCGCTGCAAGACAGCATCAACGAAAACGACATTCTCAACCAGACCGGCGACGCCGAAATCTACGGCTGCGGCGTAGGCTGGCACTGGAACAAGGACCTCAACACCACCACCGGCTTCGGCGACAGCGGCAAGGAAATGCGCGTTGTCATCAACGTCGCCGAGGGCAAGCTTGATGTCTACCGTGAAAAATACGCGCAGTACGGCGACAAAGTCTTTGTCGAAGAGGGCGCGCAGATGATCGCCATGACCGACGGCGGCATACCCGAACTCGGCGGCGGCGACGATTCCGGCCGTCAGCCGCTCATTGCACCCAACCCCGCCGCCGCGCCGGTTGACGCCGCCTCCAAGCCGTCGGCCTTCGACCCGCTGGCATTCACCATCTTCGCCGTCGCGCTGGCCGCCATCGTGCTGCTGGCCGTGCTGCTCAACCGCCGCCAGAAGGGCGCCGCGCTGCAAACCAACATCGGCACGATTGAAACAACGCCCGCCGTGTCGCTCAACCAAGCCGCCCAAGCCGTCCAGGACAGCAAGCTCGAACCCAGCAACGAAGTCTACGAGGGCATCAAAACCGAAATCGAGAAATAAAGCATAAGCAGCAGCAAACGCCCGGCCAACGCCGGGCGTTGCTTTGTTGTAGGCTTCGTGCTAAACTCAAGGCAAACGAGCCAATAGAGGGCTATTTCATGGAGGTCGAGTATGCTAAAATGGCTTCGACGCATTTCCTGCGCGCTGTTCATCGGCTTTCTGGCCGTCTGGCTCGGCTCCATGCTGGTCGTCGAAATCCGCACCGCGCACTACGGCGACCAATTTCAAGACGGCTACCTGCAAACCAGAATGCTGCCTAAGCCCGACAAGCTGTACGTCCTGTCCTATTCCGAGTCGCGCGCCAAGGTCTACTACGTCTCGGACGGCGGCGGCAATGTCCTCAGTTTTGTCAAGTCCCGCGACGCGTGGCACATGTTCAGCTGGGACACCATATGGTCAAGCAGCGGCAGCGCCAGCGGGTACATCTGGCCCTACTTCCACCACAGCGCCGAGAGCGCCGTTAGCTATTTCCTCTTGCTGCTGCCTTTTTTCTTGGCCACCGTCGTGACCCTTTTTCTCGCGATTGATCGAAAAATCAACCAAAACCGCCCGCCGCGCCAGCTCAGCGCCGCCGCGCCGTCGACGGCATTTCGCAGTAGCAGCGACATAAAGCTGCTGCTTTACACAAGCGACACCGGCGACACGCTACGCATCGACACCCACAGTCGCCGGGGACTGCTGACCGTCAAGGCGGCCTTCGCCGCCGTCAAAGACAGCACCGTCGACAGCGTCGACCTCACGCAGCTGTCGACGCACGACAGCGACGGCCTCGCCGCGCTGACGCTGTGCCAAACCGACAGCAACACCCAGCTGCACCGCGACCCCAACAACCACTTGACCTGGCACATGAACCAAGACGACCTCATCACCACGCTGGGTCTAACCGACGGCCTGCTTGCGTCCACTGAACCCGGCCACCAATACCTAAGCACAGGCACATCCGACATCACCGCCGTGCTGGCCAGTAACGAATAGGAGAGGGGAATGCTCCATGGAAAACAACCTGCTGATCGACCTTACCGCGCTGTTGGTCGGGCTGCGCGCTGATATCCGAGCCGCTAACGGCGCGGCCATGGTGCAGACGGCGCTGACAGCGCTGGAAAGCAACCAAACCAGCGCCGCCTTTGCCAACGCGTTGCTGATCAACGCCGGCGTAGCTATGAGCAGCAACAGACGCGGAAAACCCTTACCGGTCAAAGACATTGACCATCCACCGTTGCGCCAGTTGTTGTTGCGCTCTTTCCGCCAGCTGTCACAGCTGCTCACCAGCCGGCAATACGAGCAGGCCTACGATCTGACTGATACCATTCACTTCCTGCCCGAGCTGTTTGGCAGAGAGCAGTTATTGCACCGCAACGACTACACAACGTGTTTCGTCAAGCCGTACACCGCCAAATGGCATGACGATTTGTTTGACAAAATGGTGGCGGCGCTGTAACAATGCGCGTGCTATCGGCACTCGGCGGCTGTACCGTAACGGCTGCTGGCAATCACACCGCGCCCACAACGACTGCATACATCACCGCCGTGCTGGCCAGTAACGAATAGGAGAGGGGAATGCTCCATGAAGCGCGTACTGTCACTGACCCTGTTCGCCGCGCTCTGTCTGACAGGCTGCACAAGCACACCCAAACCACAACCACAACCCAACCCCTACTGGCCCACCGACAACAAGCTTGAGCGTCAATTCGACGGCCAGTTCACCTGCACGACGGGCGACGGACAGCTGGAACGCCGACCAGTCAAGGTGTCATTTCAGCCGATAGACTCCGCGCTCTATCGACTGCAAATCGAACCGATTGAGGGCTTTACCGGCGACAACGCCCGCTTTGACCTCGGCTACTTTTATGTAACGCCGGACAAAATCTACCGCCTCGACACAACCTTCACCGTGTCCGCTCTTACCGCAGAGCAAACGGGCGAGGTCGTGTGCCACAATCAACCGCAGCCCGACCCGCTGCCCGGCACCGACGAGGGCTGGCACGCCAGCGTAACGGTAGCCCATAGCCGCAGTATGTACCACGGCTATAACAACCAAGTCGACACCGGCTTTAGCGAGCAGTTTACCTGGCTGGAAGGCACCGGCCTTGTCTATTACCGCAGCCAGTACGGCGCCGACCGCGACGTCATCGAGCTGTCCCTCGACGGCTGCGCAGAGCCGGACGCCGTGAAGGTCAGCAGCATCACCGCCTACGAACTACGGTACAACGTGCGCTACTTCGAGTTTTTGTTTGATCTTGAACAGGGCACGGTCTACGAGCGGCAAGCAATACCATTAACCGAGCGCGACGATAGCGCCGCCAATTTCGGCTACGATAGCAAAAAACAACTGCCCGAAGGCGCAGCCGACCAGCTCAAGACGCTGCTGGCCGACAACTCAATCGGACAGTGGCAGAACGCCTACCGCGTTGTCCTGCACCCCAACGTCTTTATCTGGGGCGCGGAGATTGTCTTTGAGGACGGCACACACAAGAAAGTATTCGGCACCGACAGCTTTCCCGTCAGCTTCCAAGCCGTCAATCAAGCGCTGTCCGCCTACACCACAAAGCCGGTCTGGCTCCCGCCCGACTATAGTAAATCTAACAGTGGGCTACCGCAGTAGCGAGGTGCGGGGATCGGCACTCGGCGGCTGTACCGTAACGGCTGCTGGCAGTCACACCGCGCCCACAACGACTTCATAACACGAAACAGCCGCCGTCCACGCTTGCGAGCGCGGGCGGTGGCTATTCCGTGTTATTTGCGTTGATGGTCACGGCGCGTTGCCGCATCCGTAACGGTTCAACCGCCTCAAGCCATGGAGATCGGCACTCGGCGCGTGTGAGCTAACGGCTGCTACAAAAGGCGCTTGGATAAAATGACTTCATAAACTCGGAACAGCCGTAGTACGCGTGCGCGCACCACGGCCATTCCGAGTTTATTAGCATTTTCCCAAACGCCTTTCGTGCATCCGTAAGCGCACACGCGCCTCAAGCCATGCCCCTACGCCTCGTACCGCAGCGCCTCAATTGGCCTTAGCTTGCTCGCCTTGTTGGCCGGGTACAGTCCAAACACCATGCCGATGACCAGCGAGAAGCCTATAGACAGCCAGGCAATGGTCGGCGCCATAGTCAGCGTCATGTTGAGCACCGGCCCCAGCAAGCGGTTGGTTAACAGCGCCAGCACAAGGCCAATCAGCCCTCCCATCCCGCTGATGACCAGCGCCTCAATCAAAAATTGTAGCAAAATCCGGCCGCGCGTCGCGCCGATGGCCTTGCGAATGCCAATTTCGCGCGTGCGCTCTGACACCGACACCAGCATGATGTTCATAATGCCGATGCCACCCACCAGCAGCGAAATCGCGGCGATACCGCCCAGCATCAGCGCCAGCGTGTCGGCCGTAGACGCCACCGTTTCCAGCATATCGCTCTGGTTAAACAGCGTGTAGGCCGTCGTGTCGTTCTTAAACTGACCGCCCAGATACGTCTCCAGCACAAACTGCGCTTCGGCCACGTCGTCGGGCGACGCCGCCGACGCGTAAAACGAGCGGATGGTCGGCTGGTTAAAGATACGCTGCCCCAGCGTAAAGGGGATGATGATCTGTGTGTCGTTCGAGCCCGACGAGCTGGTGCCCTTCGACTGCATCAGCCCCACCACGGTAAAGTCGTAGCCGTTAAAGCGGAAGGTCTGGCCAATGACGTTGTAGCTGCCAAACAGCTCGGTCGCCACCTCGGAGCCAATGACAGCGACAAAGCTGCGGTTGTCCAAATCGGGCTGGGTAATAAAGCGGCCCTCCTGCACATACATATCGCGAATGGTCAGGTAAGAGGGGACTGTGGCCACAATCACGCCGTCGGTGTAGGTGGTCGAGCCCGCCTTTTCCGTGCCGCTCTGCTGAATGGTGGGCGCAATGTGCTGAATGCTCGGCTCGTCAACGGCCAGCTGCTCCAGCGACGCCAGCGTGATGGTGTTGGCGCGGTAGCTGCGGATATTGGCGGTCAACAGGTTGGTGCCCAGACTCTCAATGCTGCTGGTCACCGACGCCGTCGTACCCTGACCAATCGAAACCAGCACCACGACGCTAATCACGCCGATAATCACGCCCAGCATGGTTAAAAACGAGCGCAGCTTGTTACCGGCAATGGCCTTGAGCGCCATTTGAATCGATTGAATCATCATAGCGCCGCCTCCGTAATCAATCCGTCAACAATGTGAATTTGCCGCTCCGCCTGCTTGGCAATGCCGGCATCGTGGGTAATCAACACAATGGTGTTGCCCTGCCGGTGCAAATCGCGAAACAGCGCAAAAATCTCGGCGCCGGTGTGCGTGTCCAAGTTGCCCGTCGGCTCGTCAGCCAGCAAAATAGAGGGGTGACCCGCCAGCGCCCGCGCCACAGCCACGCGCTGCTGCTGACCGCCCGACAATTCGCTCGGCTTGTGGTGCATACGGTCGGTCAGCCCGACCAGCGCCAGCGCCTCGTGCGCCCGCCGGTGACGCTCGGCACCGCGCAGATTGGCATACACGAGCGGCAGCTCGACGTTTTCCAGCGCCGTCAGCTTGGGCAATAGGTTAAAGCCCTGAAAGATAAAGCCGATTTTGGTGTTGCGAACACCGGCAAACTCCTTCTCGCGCATCGACTCGACGTCAATGCCGTCAAGGCTGTAGCTGCCGCTGTCGGCCGCGTCAAGACAGCCGATGATGTTCATCAGCGTCGACTTGCCGCTGCCCGACGGGCCGACAATGGCGACAAACTCGCCCGCCCTGACCGTCAGCGACACGCCGTCCAGCGCCGCGACGGTGGTGTCGCCCATCTGGTAATGCTTCTTAATGTCGCGCATGACAATCATATTATCGGCCTCCGCCGCCGCCCGGCATCATCACCGGACCGCTGCCGCCGCTGAAGTTGCCCATGCCGCCGCCAAAGCTGCGCTCACGAGCTTCACCGATGTTGCTGGTGCTGTTGCTCGCGGTGTTGCTGACCGTGCGCGTAATGACAACCTGATCGCCATACTGCAAGCCGGACAGCACCTCGGCATAGCTGGCGTCCGACAGCCCGGTGGTAATCTCCACCTTCTCGCCCGGCTGCTCTCCCTCCTTGGTCGGCAGCTTGCCGGTGTACAGGTAGACATACTGCTTGCCTTGCTCGCTGACAACGGCGGCGAGCGGCACCATCAGCGCGTTTTCATGCGACTCAATGACAATGGTCGCCGTGGCATTCATGCCAATCAGCAGCCGGTCGTCGGCGTCCAGCCGCACGGTAACGGGGTAGGTGGTCACGCCGTTGCTGGCGGTGCCGATGGCGCTAATGGCCGTCACCTCGCCGGTAAACGTCTCGCCCGTGTAGGCGTCCAGCGACACCTTTACAGCCATGCCCACCTCAACGCTGGGCATATCCAGCTCGTCGACGTTGACGCTCAGGCTGGTCGCGCCGCCGGTGTACAGCGTCAGCAGCACGGCATCGTCGCCGCTTTGACCGCCCGTGCCCTCGCTGAGGCTCTCCACAACACCGGCCTGCTCGGCCTTGACCACGGGGTCGGTCAGCAGCGCCTTGACCGCCTCAATCTGATTGAGCAGCGCCGTTTTCTGCGCCAGCAGCTTTTCATAGTCGGCGCCCGCCCGTACCTTGGTCAACGTCAGCAGCGTGCCGCCACTCGACACGGCGCTGTTTTCATAGACGCTGACCGAGTAGACATAGCCGTTCTCAGCCGACACCTCAACCGGCGCGTGGATGTCGGCCACACCGGTGCCCAGCACGTTGTTGTCCCAGTCCTTCAGCGTCACCTCGTCGCCGTAGGCCGGGCCGTTGTCGTTAAAGGTCACGGTGTAGACGCCGTCCTTGCAGTCGGCCACCACGGCGTTGTACCAGCTGTCGCCAATATAGGCCTTGAGCGTGTCGTTGACCGCAAGCTGACCCTCCAGCGCGGTCGTCACGCACATCATGCCGTCGGCACTCAGCACCAACAGGCAGCCATTCTCGTTGATTACAGCGCCAACCTGCTCGCCGCTCTCGGCAAACAGCCGCTTAACGCGTCCGCTGACCGGCGACTTAACCGTCGTTGTTTTGCTAATCGACGCCAAACTCGTCTGAATGCTGTTGTCCAGCGTGTCCAGCTCGCCGCTTTGCGCATCCAGCTGCGTTTGCAGGCTGTCAACGTCCAGCGTGGCTACAATGTCGCCCGCCTTGACGCTGTCGCCCTTGGCCGCCTTAACCTCGGCCACCGTGGCATAAGCGGGGTAGGTCACCTTGTCGGTGCCCGCCGCCGCCAAAGCGCCCGTGCCGGTCACCGACTGCGTCAGGTCGCCGGTCTGCAAGCCGGAAATGTGATAGGTCGTGGTGCTGGCCGCCGCCTCACCGCCAATCACGCCGGTGAAGTAGAGCACAGCCACGGTAGCCAGCGCCACGACAATCAGACCGATAACGGCCATTTTAAGTACGCTTCTCTTCTTTTTCATGTCTTATCCCTCCGTCGTCGGGCTGGGCTGCGCCGATGGTTGTGCGCCGCTCGGCCGTGTCATCATGGGCTGTCCGATGGTAATGCTGGCCGCCTCGTCGCGCGTGCCCGCCTTCAGCACCACGGTGACAAAGCTGTCAACGGTAATGTCGGCCAGCGTGGCGGTCGATGTCTTACCCTCGTCGCCGTCGCGCTCGGACTTCAACAGCGCGGTGTCGGCGGTAATCTTGTAGGTAGACTGCGGCAGCGAATCGGCGTCCGGCATAGCAAACTGCCGCTGCCCGCCGCCGTCACCCTCCGGCGCACCCGAAGGCGGGGTAAAACTGCCGTCATCGGGTCGCTTGGCGCCGTCGGGCAAGCTGGCGCCGTCGGGCGGCGTGCCGTTCTGTCCGTTGGCGTCGCGCTGCTGGCCACCCGACCGGTTGCCGCGGTCGCCGCTGCCCTGACCGCCGTCAGGGCGCGTCTGACCCGTGCCGGTGCGCTGCGGCATCACACCCAGCGTAATGCTGCCGTCGCTGACGGCGGTCACCAGCCCGCGGATGCCGGTGGTGTAGCCGTCGCCCGACGTCGTTTCGTCGCCGGTAGTGCCGGTGTCGGTGTCGCCGCCGCTTTTGCAGCCGCCCGCCGCCAGCAGCGTCAGTGCGAGTAAGAGCGCCAGTGCCGTTGTTTTCATATCACTTCACCTCAACGTAATGTAAGTCGCCATAGAAACCGCCACCATTCTGCACACCTTCTGTGAACACAGCGTGGCGCGACGGTGAGCAAGCCATGAAAACAGCGCAAAAAAAGAGAAGTGCCTATGCAACGGCACTTCTCTTTTTGTACAATGGGCTATTTGTCTTTCAGAATGCGAATATCGTCAGCGTGAGCGACATACAGCGCGTCAACGTAATCGTCAAACGCCGCGTCCAGCTCATCGCTCTGCTCCGGCGTCAACGACTCTGCCTGCCAGCCCTTTTCAGCCATAAGCTGTTCTATAAACGACTGCTTAAGCTCTTTCATCAGCAGGTTGTTGGACATGGCCTCCGTATACAGCGCCCAGTATTCAGCTTCCGTCATCTGAGCGCCGGCGCAATAGTCAGTGATAAACTGCGCGAAAGCGGGCGATTGCGCCAGCAGCTTCTTCTGTTCCTGCACAACAGCGTCAATGGTTGACGCCGCCACCGAAAGCCCCTGTGCCTTCGCCTCGTCAAGCAACATGACCTCTGTCAGAATGTCCTGTAACAGATCAGCGTCCTGATTGTCGGCGGCCGGCATCGCGAACGGCGCAACAGTGCCGTCGTCTTCCGCGCCGGAAACCTCCTTTAGATAGTCGGTAACTAAGGCGTTGGCCTGCTTCATGCTGTCGATTGTCGATTGCCGGATAGGTTCATCCTTATAATACGCAACAATGTCACCGTCGTCGGCAGCGGCCTGCTCACGTGCCAGCAACGCGCCCAGCTCCTTGGCGTTATTTCTGGTCACCACCGCCGTTACGGAAAGGGTAAGCGCGGCCACGACACCCACACAGAGGAGCGCAATGACCAGCTTTTTGACAGTATTCTTTTTCATAACACACCTGCCTTTCTATTACCTTGGTAGGAATAGTGCGGCCATTGTTAAAACCCACGCCTTCATTGTAACACAAAGCGTTTCTTTTACAAGCGTCTAATGGCCGCCGCATCATTGGACTTGTATAACGGCGACATACATGGTATCCTATGACAACACCATATCAAAACGCGCCGCCAATATGGACGAGTGGGTGACATGATGGGCTTTTTAGAACTTTCGCCATACTCAATCGAGATGCGCAACGTCGTACTCTGCGTCGCCTTTATCTACCAATTCATATTGATGTATGTTAAGCTGCGCCTGCATTTCCGCATGGGCGAGGTGCGCGTGCGCCACCGCACGACGCTGCTGTTCACGCTTGCGTTTGGGCTGCTGGCCTTTGTCGGCGACCTCTATCGCTTCGTGCTGGCGCAAACCGACCAGCAGCGCGCGCTGACGCCACTGGTGGCGTCCATTCCCGGCATGATTATCACCATCACGCTGTGGATTTATTTTGTCAAGGTACACAGGCTGCGCTCCGTCCACGCGCTGGAAATCGCCGTCTACACCTATCTCTTTTTCCAAACCATCACCGGCGTCACGCGGCTCATCGGCTGCATCTTCTTTGTCCCCAAGCCGGGCGCGCTCAACTACGCCGCATACCTGCCCATGTACGGCGTCAATTTCGTGGTCAGCCTCGGCCTGCTGCTGGTCATGTACCGCATTCTCAAAACCAAGCCGCAGCTGCTGACCATCAAAGGCCTCAGCGACGAGGAGTCACACAAGGGCCTTGTCTTTCCCATCTTCCAGCTCTGTTTTATCTACCTCAGCGCCGCCTGCATCATGCTCTTTGTGCCCAGAACGCTTGTGGGCGGTCTGATTAGCCTCAGTATGCTGACGCTCTTTTCCGCCTTCTGCCTGTCGCTCAACAGCAACCGTTACGCCAAGGCGGAAATCAGCGAAAAAAACCGGCAGATGGCGTCGCTGTTCAAGAGCCTCAACCAATTTGGCGCCATCAAGCACGACTTCTACAACATCCTGCAAACCTACAACGGCTACTTCGAGCTGGGCGATTTGGAAAAGTGCCGCCGCTACCACGAGTCGCTGGTGGAAATCACCACGCGTGCCGGCGATTTGCTCGACCTCAGCCGCCGCGCGGTCGAGCATCCGGCGCTGGTGTCGCTGCTGCTCAACAAGCACGCGCGCGCCGAGAGCCTCAAGTGCCA
>JAVBPM010000052.1:0-15696 GCA_031549605.1 Oscillospiraceae bacterium
GCCGGTGCCGCAGCCGATGCCCGTCGCGCCGCAGCAGCCGGTACCGCAACCGGTGCCCGTCGCGCCCCAGCCCCAGCCGGTGATGCCGACCATTTCCTTTGCCCAACCGGCCGCCGCGCCCCAACCGGCACCGCAGCCGCAAGCCACACCCCAGCCGGTGATGCCGACCATTTCCTTTGCCCAACCGGCCGCCGCGCCCCAACCGGCACCGCAGCCGCAAGCCGCACCCCAGCCGGCGATGCCGACCATTTCGTTTGCTCAACCGGCTCCGCAGCCCGTTCCGCAGCCGATGCCTGTCGCGCCGCCGCAGCCGATACCGCAGCCGATGCCTGTCATGCCGCCGCCGCCTGTGCCGCAGCCGATGCCCGTCGCGCCGCCGCAGCCGATACCGCAGCCGATGCCTGTCGCGCCGCCGCAGCCGATACCGCAGCCGATGCCTGTCGCACCGCCGCAGCCGATACCGCAGCCGATGCCCGTCGCGCCGCCACAACCGGTGCCGCAGCCGATGCCTGTCGCACCGCCGCAGCCTGTGCCGCAGCCGATGCCTGTCGCGCCGCCGCAGCCCGTGCCGCAGCCCGTCGCCGCGCCGGACAGCGATGACGACCTGATGGGTCTGATTGGCCTGTCGGCCACGCCGACGCCCGCGCCCATGGCTCCGCCGATGCCCGTGCCGCCGGCGCCGCCGGTCATGACGCCGCCGCCGGCCGCCAACACACTGTCCTATGACCCCTTCAAGACGCAAGCCGCACCGCCGCCGGCCGCGCCGACGCTGAATCAAGCGTCGCAGCCGGTCAGCTTTGATTTGTTCTCGCCGGAAAACGTGTCCAAGAGCCGCCAAAAGGCGGAAAAGCTGCCCAAGCAAAAGAAGTCCAAAGGCGTCAAGGACAACATGACCGACGAGCAGCGCGAGGAGCTGGGCATCGCCAAGGATAAGCCGCCCGTCAACATGGGACTGCTCATTGTACTCGGCATTGCCGTCGTCGGCTTTGTCGTCTATCACTTCTTCCTCTCATAAACCACAATCGGCGGCGTCTGCAGGTCGACTGCAAGCGCCGCCTTATTAAAGGAGACTGACTATGTCGACTGCCGCATACTGCCCCGACTGCCATTATCCCACGCCCGAGGGTCTAACCGTCTGCCCGTGCTGCCAGCGTACGCTGCCGCCACCGCCCAAGCCGCAGCCGGACGCACCGCAGCCGGACGACTGGTCGATGCAGCGCGTCAGCATCGACTTTTCGGCTTCTGCCGCGCCAGCTGCCCCGACGGCGCCGGCAGCACCGACGGCGCCGGCCATGAGCCCGTTTAGCCTGACGGGCGCGCCGACGCCAGTCGCACCCGTCGCGCCACAGCCCATTATGCCGACGCCCGTCGCACCCGTCGCGCCACAGCCCATCATGCCGACGCCCGTTGCACCAACCGCGCCACAGCCCATCGCACCGCCGCCCGTTGCACCAACCGCGCCACAGCAGCCGGTCGTGTCCAATGACTGGCAGCAGCAGATGCAGCAGCTGGCCGGCCAAATCCAGCCGCAGCCGCACGAATCGTGGCAGACCGGACCCGGCAACAACAGCAATGCGTGGCAGCCCGGCTTCCAACCAACGCGCTCGTCGCGGTCGGGCGGTAAGACGGCGATTGCCGTTGTCGTGGCGTTGCTTTTACTCGTCGGCGGCCTGTTCTTCGCCGACAACAAGGGCTGGATTCGCCTGCCGCTCATTCACAAAAACGTGACGGTCAGCCATTACAACAGCGTCAACACGCCGTCGGGCGCCTTTACACTGGGCGTGCCGGCCGATTGGACGGGCGCCGCCACCGACGAAGGCATGACCTACTCGCGCATTAAGGACCCACAGGCAGTGCTCTATTACACCGAACAGCCGGCCACAATGGGCACAATCGACGAGCAGGTCAAGATGCTGCGCGCCGTGATGGCCATGGCAGGCGACGGCGAAACCGACGTCGACGTCAGCGAAACCGAGACGCTGACCGTCGCCGGCCGACCGGCGCGCCTGTTCACCTTCCGCATCGACAACACCTTCAGCTACAGCCTGATGATTGACGGCGGCGATGTGGTCGGCTCACTGACCGTTGTGTTCAACGACTGCAAAACCGACAGCTACCGCGACCTGTTTGACGACATCACCGACCAAATCAAATACAGCGGCTCATCGACCTGACAAAGCGGCCGCACGACGTCAACCACGTCGTGCGGCCTTACTGTTTCCAACGATTGGCAGTCTGTTTCGACAATTATTTTATCAAAATGCACGTCAACGCCTTGTCATGACGTCCATAGTCTGATATAATTATGTGAATATTGTAAACCTCGTCTGCCGCCGTACGCAACGGCCGGACGTTTGACGACAGAAAGGAGGCGAGCTTAGTGTCGAGCCCGACCCCGGTTGACAAGCAATGCCCCGCCTGTCTCTACTCGCTGACGACCACCAAAAACCTCTGCCCGCGCTGTGGAGATAAGCTTTCGATAGCCAACGCCGAACCGGTGACACCACCCGTTGTGCTGCCTGCGGCTCACTTTTTCGAGAAACCGACCGCGCCACGTCGCGTCAACCGCACCGCCGTGCTGACGCCACCCGCGCCGCCATCGCCCATCACGCCGCCGCCGACCGACAAAGCATGGCTGCACGCGACGCCCGGCGACAACAGCGTACATATCCACAGCTTTGCCACCTACGACACCGCCGAACAGCTGCCGCTGCCGCGCCGCGGCAACAAACCGTTGCTGCTGTTCAAGGTGCTGATGCTCGTCAGCCTGCTGGCGGTGCTGGCCGCCTTTCTCGTGCCGCGCGTCACCGAGCTGCTGGACAAGGACATGGTCGACTACACCGGCACCGGCGACCTCTATCCCTACACCTTCGACACCGCCAACGGCAGCTGCCGGCTGGTGCTGGGTGCCGAGTGGCGACTAACCGACCAGGGCAAGCTCTGCCGGCTGTCGCACCGCTCACTTGACGCCAACATCGACTGCGGCTACTTGACGCCAACCGACGAGTTGCCCGACGCCGAGGCCCTTGCCACCAATGAGCGCGCCGACTACAACGAACGCTACGCCGACGACAAGGGCAGCGTTTCATCGCTGCTGGCCGTCCGCGTGGCCGGCTACAACGGCTTTAGCTTCAGCGTCCACCGGCAGGAGGACGACGACAGCTACCGAATCTACTTCCTGCAGGCCGACAACGAGGTGCTGCACTTCAAGTGCAAGGTGGGCAAAGGCATCGACCAAACGGCACGCACCGCGGTCGAGCAAGCGCTGAACACACTCAGCTACACCGATAATTCATCCGGGGGTTGACTATGAACGAAACAAAGAACGCCAAAACAGCCAAGCCTGTCGCCCAGCGCAAAGACAAATCCAAACAGAGCGCCAAGAAGTCATGGCTGCCCAAAAGCGCGTCACTGCTGCTGTTAATCGGCGGTATGCTGGTCATCGCCGCCATCGCCGGCGCGGTGTTCAGCCTCATGCGCGCCGACAACAACCCCTTCGACGACACCGACTTCCGCAAAATCAACAGCGCGTCGCGGCTGTACGCCATTGAGGTGCCGAAGGCATGGAAGGCCGCCAGCTCCACCAGCGGCGAAATCGCCTACGGCCTCTCGTCCAGCAAGCTGACGCTGTCGCTCAAGGAGACGCCGCTTGCCCAAGCCACCTCCACCTCGCTGGCACAGTTTGCGCTGGAAACCACCAACGCGCTGAACGGCAACCTGGAAAACGCCAAAATCACCGGCACAGCCCAGCGCAGCGTCGGCTTCTATCAAGCCAACGTCACCACCATCCGCACGCCCGAAACCACCTACACCTGCGTCTGCCTCAAGACAGACAAGGATTTTCTAACGCTGCTGCTAAGCTGCCGCACCACCGAAGCCGAGGCCGCCGCACCGCTGTTTGACAAAATTATCAACAGCATGTCCATGAACGGATAACAAGCGAATAACTGCAAAAGGCAGCCAAACGGCTGCCTTTTTTCGTAACCATTTTGTCATCGCCATCTGCAACCAGCTGGGCTATACTAACCCCAAACATCCGTACAGGAGGCCTTTCAATGAAACGCGCCGCTCTCGCTCTCGCCCTGCTGCTCAGTCAAGCCTCCTGCGGCAAGTCGCCGTCGGCGACACCTACACAAACTGTCGCTTCTACGCAGACCGCCAGCCCGTCACCCGTCGCGGCATCAACACTGACTCAAGCGCCTACGGCTGCGACCACCGAGCCACCACCTTCTCTGCCTGTCGTCGCCACCAGTTCGGACGGCAGTCCCGCTGCCGAAATCATCAACATCACCGCCACCGGCGATTTCGCGGGCGCCACATTTCTCTACTACGTCCCCTTGGAAGACCCATCGCAGTTGCTGCTCATGTACACCATGCCGAATACCCCGTCCGAGTCAATGCTGATTGGTCGTTTTGACCTTAACACACAAGCTGTTAGCCACGTACATGAAGTCGAGCGCCGTTTCGCGTCTTTCGAATACTACAAGGTGTCGGCGGCGGGCATATTGCTTTTCGCAAACTCTTGGGCGGTTCTTTTCGATGCCGACCTGCAAATCAAACGGCAGGTCAACTACACCGATTTCACACTCGCCGACGCGTTGATCTTCGACGTCAGCGAAGATTGCACCCGACTAATCCACTCGACGAACGAAGAGACAAACACAGTGCTTGATTTGACGTCCGGTACATACAGTGATGATAAGCTTCGGTGGATTTTTCCAGCTAAGCAATATAACCGGCCGGTGCCCTTTTCCAACCCTTTTCAGCGCATTTCCTTCTACCCTAACTCGAATACGAAGATAATCGCCATGATTGAACGCGACCCTGCCTACCCCGATAACAGCCGCTACATGATTGGCAATCTAGAAAATGGGCAGTACGAAGTCTTCACACTCCCCTTTTTTCACAGTGACCTCCCATTCAGCAACTACCTACCAGCAGCTTTTGGTTACTACGCCAACCTGATGATCGCCAGCGAACTGGCCGAGGGCAACTATGAAACGGAGCCTTTTCCGTCTGATCACAAGTGGTCCTATCAGCGTTTCAATGTCTTGACAGGCCAATCGTCGACGCATATGTTTGTTTTCGACCCTTTCGATGGCTTGTCCTATCGAATCGCCCAGTTTGACGATCGTGATAATTGGGTAGGTGGCACCAACCATCTCTTTTTCGTAGCTGTGGCCGACCAAGGCGATGACACCGACCAACAGTGCTGTCTGGCCAAGCTAGCGGTGGGAGACGACACACCCCAACCCCTTTTGTATCAGAAATATCTACCCGGCACTAGTGATTTACAGCTCATGTATGTTCTTGACGGGGATATTGTACGAATTTTCTTTTTTGAGTGAATACGCAATTTTCTGAGTCTGTTAACGAGCCATCTTCACCGTTCAGCGGAGAAATAGCGCAAGGCCCGAAGCGATTCAACTCGTTTCGGGCCTTGCGTGTTGTCAGCAAACAAACCTTAGCTACCCATCCATTGCGTTAACGCCTTATATAGCTTATCGGCAAAGCTGTCATGTATGTATGTATGCTTGGGCTTTGCTATCCCACACAAGCGTCGGCCCATTGAACACGGAGGCAGACCCGGAAACATAGGCCACCTGTTGCTTTTCGGCTGTGTAGACATCGGTTTTATTGATCCACATTGTCTTCCTCTTTCCGCTAATTACTGTATCGTACTTGTTGCGCTTTGCCCCCGTGGCAACCAAAAAGAGCGGTGCATTGTATTCGACCGTATAGGATGCGTTCGGGTACGGCTCCGTCTCATATCCGGCAGCCCATTTGTTGGTGCGATAGAGCGCCTTATTGTATTGATTACTCCCCGCCGCCCCAACAATCGGCGGCATTACAGGCGGCAGCTCGATGTTGATAACCTCATCCTGCACGCTGCTGGCGCACAGCCAGCCGGCGGCTGTGCCGCCGTTTTTGGGAAACTCACCCAGCCACACCTTTTACCCTGTCGATTGGTCTCCTGACGCAGCAGCTGGCACGGGCCCGGCGACCGTAATGCCGTAGAACTGGTGCTGCACTAACTCAGGGCTTTTGGAAATCGCCGTGCCACCCGTGACGCATCCTGCCGAATTCCGTCACACGCTGTAACCATTTTGTCATCGCAATCTACAACCAGCCGTGCTATACTAGCCCCAAACAAACGTACAGGAGGCCTTCCTATGAAACGCGCCGCCGCATTGTTTCTCTCCATTATTTTGCTGCCAGTCATCTCATCCTGTGGGACGACCCCGGTCACAACAGCGCAGACGCCCTCACCGACTGACACGGTCCTCTCAACGCCAGCGTTCACAGCATCCGCTGTTGTTTCAACGACGCATACAGCGGAGGCTTCCACTACCATGTTGGAACTAAGTGATGCTTTACTTGAGGTCGAGTTGCCTTTTGAAATTAGCGAACTCGGCTCACCGTACGCTGAAGACTTTCCCATCACATACCTAAGTCCCGACGGAGAACTCTATCTTATTTGTCTTGATACTCAGCTGGACTATCATTTTGTATCGATAGACAGTGCTACCGGCAAAACGAAATACGACTACACTTTTACCGAGCTTTTCACTGCCGAGGACCTTGAAATAGTCAATTTCATGGTGTATGAAAGCGGCCCAATCATTATCTGTTCTGATTCAATTATAAAATTTGACACAACCCTTCGTGTCACTGATCGATTGGAAAATCTGGTGGCGTATTATCAAGAGACACTGCCAGGCGACATGTTTTTCACCACACGCGTCATTGTGTCAGAGGATCTGCGCTATGCCATTTATGTTTCTGACGATTACTTCATTGCCGTTGACTTGCGCAACGACAAAATTATCCGTCGCTATAGCTTTAAACGAGAGGATATGTTTGTTTCTATTCAAGCGATCATGTTCAAAGACAACCACACATTGTTTTGGGCAGAATCAGGCGAAGATAGTTTGCATGCGGATGATTTTTATTACAAGCTAGATGACCTCTCCGGCACAGGTGCCATTAAGAGCAGAATGGCGCCGAAAGCTTTCCGCACAACCATGTTGCTGACTGGGCATTCCTGCGATGCGCTGCTCTCGGATCAATACCCTTTTGCCAAAATCGATAAGCTGAGTCACATTACACCTCCAACATATTCTGTAGTACTTTGCGGAACTCTTGAAGCGCCGGTAGCGTACTACGGTGATGTGGACCCATGGCAAGGCATACCACAACAGCTATTGAAAATCGATCTGTCAAGTGGTCAGACAACAGCGTTGAGCCGCAGTGTCCCTGGACGTGTTTCCGTTATTGCCGCAAACACTACTGGCGCAGCACTGCTTTGTGTCACTGATGAACAAGGTGTGTTCCAGCAGCTTTATATCACACAATAGCAAACGGGTGGCCACATGTTCGTGGCCACCCGTCGTTCGCTCTTAGTACCCAGATAGAATGCTGTATACGGCACTATTCATTTTTTCAGAAAGTTTTTTCCCATCGCATGGATAAGGCGGCACCTTCAACTCCAACAATGTGCCTAGGCAATTGGTCGCATTTGGCGCACAGTTGTTGCACAGGGTTTGACCATAGTATTCAATTTGGCTTGATGGCTTATTATCACGCTCAATTGATATTGCCGTTTCACTGGAAGTGTCAAACTGGTCTTTAATGCGGTAGATGAAGTGCGCGTTATTCTCCCTCCATTGTCCATTTTGGTATACAGCATTTTTGTCCTTGAATTCATACCGGCTTGCTACGACGGGAGACGGCCCAAAAGGTTTGTAAATCTTTCCATACCAACCGTGAACATCCAGAAAAAAGCAATCGGTCACCTTGACATTCGGATCATTTTTGTACCAGCGCTTTAGTTCTTCATTCAGTGCATATAGTTCCTGATCGTCTGCTCTTGAAAGATTTCCTTTGCCAACTGTTCTATTCGTGTTAAAATTTCGGCGGCTAGAAAACTGCGTACTGGTTTTCCAGCTCCGGTTCATATCCCTTGGTGCTACGCCGCACGTTCTTCGCCCCTCGCCCTGATGGGTATAACCGTTAAGAATGCCATCGGGGTTGGCGCAGGCGGCGATATGTACACGCCACTTGTTTGCCATATCCCGCTGGTATGGGTTTGGGTTCGCATAAAAGAGCTTGTGCAGGTAGTCCACCAAATTGGCCGACACGCGTGTTAGCACCTCACCGTCGGCAGGCCATCCGTCCTCATAGCCGTGCTGGGCAAACACCAAACCCAATACCTTTTTTGCATTTGCTGGCCCAAACTGATAGGAGTACAGCGGTCTGCCCAGCGCGCTTGTGCCATACTGCTTGCGGAAATTGCTGCCGGTTACACCCGTACTGTACTGTACCTTCGGCGTCACTAACTGCGTTAGCGCCGACCCGGACAGATAGCCTCGGCCGCAGGCGCCGCTCATTTCATCCTTGTTGTACTCAATGTAATAATAGCTACTGGACGCCGTCGGATCTGTCAGAACGGTGAAGCGCGGGGTTATGGATGCTGCGGTAAAGCTCTCAGCACCGGCATAAGGCGACCGCTGCAACGGTATTTTTTTACCCGTCACATATCTATTTACCATGTATTCGCGCAATTCCTGCACACCACTGCTTGTTTTACGGCCAGTAGGCAACGCTCGCGTAACCGAACTCGCCACCATGGAGGAACGAATATAGCCTCGCTTCCAACCTTTGGGTGTCATAAACTCAATGTAGCTTACTTTAGGGCTATACATGCCGTTCTGATCTCTGGCCAATACCACTACCGATTCGTTGCTCACACCGCCTACTCGCTCGTAATTTGACGACGCGCCATCTTCTGATATGGCCGGTCCGCTGAATACAGAGCATGAGCCATTTACCTTGGCCACCTCTTGACCGGTCGTTTTGTATGTGTCCGTGCCATTAATCCACATCGTCTTCCACTTTCCGCTAATTACTGTGTCGTACTTATTGCGCTTTGCCCCCGTGGCAACCAAAAAGAGCGGTGCATTGTATTCGACCGTATAGGATGCGTTCGGGTACGGCTCCGTCTCATATCCGGCAGCCCTTTTGTTGGTGCGATACAGCGCCTTATTGTATTGATTGCTCCCCGCCGCCCCAACAATCGGCGGCGTTGCTGGCGGCAGCTCGATGTTGATAACCTCGACCTGCACGCTGGCATCGCTCACCCAACCCGCCGCCGTGCCGCCCGACTTTGGGAATACGCCTTACCACACCGACGCGCCGGTGCTGTTGCGCTCGCTCCACAGCAGCTGGCACGGCCCGGCGACCGTGATGCCGTAGAACTGGTGCTGCACTAACTCAGGGCTTTTGGAAATAGCCGTGCCGCCCGTGACCGTTGACACCAACCGACCGCGCTTAATGGCAAATCGCTTCAAATTTGGTTCAACACCCCAGCGGTCTATGATCGCCACCTCGGTCAGCGCCTTGTCTGTCAGCGTCAGCACGCCGCCACTGGTCACGCTCGCACCCGGTGTCAGACATTCCCATACCACGGGCGTTTCGGTCAGGTCCGACGGATTCAGCGCGTGCAGCTGCGTCTCATTGTCGGCGTACACCAACTCCGGCCCAAACTGAAACCGCGGCCCGCCGCCACTGACCGTAACAACAGTGCTGGCGGTTTTACCGCCCAGCTCGGCTATCACGGTAATCGTCCCCTGTTCACAGGGCACGAAGCTTCCGCTGTCCGGCTGATAGACGGCTATCCCGCCCTCGAAACGGATGACTGGCTGTGGCAGTTCCTCACCGTCGTCCGGGCTGGTGATGTCCACTGTCAGCATCACAAAGTCTCTGATTCGGGCCGTCGGGGCGGCGCTGATGCTAAACTGCACCTCGGGCCGTACCTTCACCGTCAGCTTGCCGCTCCAGCCGTTGCCCATGGCAGTGACCGTTGCGGTGCCGGCGGCGTGAGCCGTCAGCACCGGCTCACCCTGCTCATTATACGCGACGCCGGCGATGGTCTCGTCATCGACCATCCAATGGTCAATCTCAGCGGCCGCTCCGTCGCCCAGCGTGGCGACAATTGGCATCGACTGCCCCACAAAGGGTTGGCCCTGCGGCAGCTCGACGGTCAGACCCAGCTTCTCATAGACCTGCAATGTCAGACTGGCGCTGACGCCGCCGACTGTGGCCACAATTTCATGCTCACCCGGCTGCGTCGCCGGCCAGCAGGCATTGTTGCCCACCGGTGCGCCGTCGCAGGTGATTACGACGTCTGTCGCGCCCTTGTCGGCGTTTTGCGGCTCAATCTCGACGCTAAACTGCACCAATTCATCGCGCAGCACATAGGGTCGGTCGACCGACAGCGTCACACGCTCGACCGGCAACTTGCTGGTTTGCAGCCTCACCAGCCAGACGCGGTGGCCCGGTCGCACCAGCGGCAGATAGAATGCACCGTTGGCGTTGACGGTGTAGCGTCCGGCGCTTTGGTTCCACGCCACGCACGGGCTGACGATGGGCTGCCAGCAGTCGTTTTCGCTGTCAAACGACAGCTCGGGCAGCTGCTCGAGTAGCTGCTCATGGGTAAAGGTGTTGCCGATTTGATAGGTTGCCGGCCCCTCAATCACGCGCTCGGCCTTGACAACACAGACACTGGCGACCGCCTTGCCGCCGCGTGTCCAAACCGTGACATTGGTGCGGCCGGGCGCACGGGCCGTCAGCCGTCCGCTGTCGTCCAGCTCGCAGACGCCCTCCTTGGAATAGCGCGCCGACAGCGTCACGCCCTGTGGCGGTGCCAGCAGCTGCATCGACGCGCCGACAGGCAGCGCAATGGTGGCGTCGCCGCCGACCAGCACCGGCTCAATGGGCAGCACCGCCGACGCGCTGACCGATAGCACACGTGACGCAACCGTCAGCCCGTCAATGGCCGCCGTCAGGGTGATAACGCCCGTCTTGTGCGCCCTCACGACGCCGCGGGCGTCAATGGCCGCCACGGCGGGATCAGAGGACAGCCAGCTCAGCTCATAATCGGGATGCACGGCCTTGGTGCCGCTGAGCCACGCGGCATTGACGCCGCCGACCTCCATCACATCCGACTTGAGCCCAATGTCTAGCCGTCCCAGCTGCTGATAGGTCGCCTTGACCTCAACGGCAGCACTGCCCGACACCTCGCCGCATTGACAGACAATGACAGCGACGCCGTAAGCCTTGGCCGTCAGCGTGCCAAACTCGTCAACCTCGCAGACATAGGGATCGGTGCTGTACCATTCCAGCGCTTCAGCCTCGGCGCCTTCGGGCAGCACGGTGGCCGTCGCGCAGGCCACGGGGTCGGTCAGCGTCAGCTCACTTTTGGTCAAGCTGACCTCAATGCCCTCCGGCATCATGGTGGTGGTTTCTTCCATGGTGACCCTCCTTATCGCAGTTCAACGCGCCAGCCGCGCGATGGCAAAAGGCTTTAGGCGGCTAGAACCATGCTATCGGTCGTCGCCGCCCAAACCCTAACGGCTGCTGGCAATAGGCGACTGCAAAAACAGTCGAAAACTCAGAACAGCCACAGGCCGTTGCGACGACCCGTGGCTATTCCGAGTCTTTCACATGCTTTTTGCCGTCACCTTTTGCGTATCGCTAAGGGTTCAGGCGGCTCAAGCCATGCTATCGGCACTCGCCGCCTAAAGCCTAACCGCCGCTGGCAGTCACGCTTGGACAGAACACCTTACAAACACGAATCGTCCACCGTGACATTGCGATGCCACAGCGGCCAATCCCTGTTTGCTTGTGTTCTGCCAAGACGTTCAGCTGCGGCGCTAAGGCTTCAGGCGGCTCAAGCCATTTTCGTAAACACCGGCTTGCCATCCGTCAGCGTGGCTTTGCCCTGGGTCGGCGTGCCGCGCTGGGCCAGTGTGAAGGTCAGCACGCCCGAGGCGATGTTGTAGCTGTCGACAGTGACCAGCACGTCGGTCATGGTGGCGACCTGCGCGGCGCCCTCCTGCTGCTGGTAGACCCTAAGCGCCTTGGTGACCGCGGCGCTGCCAACGGCCTGCTTGACGTAGAGGTCAAAAACATAGTCGTACACGGCGTCGCCGACGTAGGCGGTCAGCGGCATCGACGTGCTGGGCTTGTAGGCCTCCAGCTCGTCGGTGGGCGCGCTGTCCTCGATGTAGTCAAAGGTGGTAATCTTGGCGTTCATGGTGTCGGTCCACTCAACGCTCTTGCCGACACGCGCCCAGTTGGGCGTGGCATCGGCGGGCTTGGTGTTCAAAAAGAGATAGTTAAGATACTTTTTCGTCTTTTCCATTTACATTTCCTCCATATAGGTAATAGCCGCCGGAAAGCTCAGCACAGCGCGGCTGCCGTCGGCGGCGGTCGCCGCAATTTGCGGCATGTTGGCGAGGTTGACCAGCTCGTAGCCGCAGCAGCGCGGCCCGAAATCGGGGTAGCTGCGCGCGCGCTGCTGCTGCTCAATCCAGTCCTGCCAGCCGCGCATGGCGGCCATCGCCGCCAGATTAAGCTGGTCGTGCGTCTGCGACAGCGGCACCTGCAGCTTGAGCACAAAGGTGTACTTGCCCACGCGGCTGCCGTCGAGATGCTCAACGGTGTACGCGGTGTCGGGCACGGGCACGACGGCGGCGGCATACAGCTCGTCCTGCAAAAAGCAAAACAGCGGCAGCCGTTGCAGCTCTTGGTTTTGCAGCAGCCAGTCGTAGACTGCCTTGTCCTTGTTGTTCATGGCGTTCTCCTGTTACGTGTTGGTTTGATAGGGTCGAATCAGCGCGTCGAGTCGACCCGCCAGCTTGGCAGCGTCGCTCCACGCGGCGGTCGCCAGCGGGTGCTTGTCCTTGTGAAAATGCAGGCTGCCGCCGTCGTAGACGCGCGCGGCGTAGGGCGCGTTGTAGGCAATCACCGCCGCCAGCGGGCCGTTGGCTTCAACAGCCACGTCACCGGCCAGCCGACCCGTGTCCATCGGCACAAAGGGGTCGCACAACGCGCGCCAGCCGTCGGCCAGCGCCAGCGCCAGCCCGTCCCGCTTGCCGACAACGCAGCGACCGTCGACCTCGGCGCTAACCGTTACGGTCATACGCCCACCACCTTCAGGTGTCGGCCACGCCGCTGCGGCTGCAGCCGGTCGTCCACGACGCGCACGGTAAAGGCGTCGGCGCCCAGCGCCGCTTTCAGCGCGGCGACCGACCGGCTGTCGCCGACCCAGTCGCCGCGCGCAATGACGTCGCCCGGCTGCATGGTAAAGTTCGCGGCACGCGTGGCGTCGTCGGCAACCCGCCATTCGTTGGGCGGCATGTAGTTGAGGGCTTGCCAGCACAGCTCCGGCTCACCAATCAGCAGCGTAACGCCGCCGTCGGCCAGCGCCGAAGTGCCGTCGACCGCACGGCCGACATGGCCCTGCCACGCGCAGCTACGCACAACACTCGCGACCCAGCGGTCGCAGCGCGTAGCCGGGTCAACACAGCGGTTAAACACCGTCACGGTGTCAAAAGCGCCGTGCATGGTCACACCCCGCGATAGAGCTGCGCCTGCGTAAAATACAGCCGCAGCAGCGCGCCCACCTTCTGCTGCAGCGAGACGGTGACCGTCTTGCTGGGCAGACCGTAGGTCTCGGAATATTGCCCGTTGGTGTACGACATCAGCGCGCGGTTAAGCTGCTTTTCGTCGTTGTGCAGCAAATCCACCAGCTCGCACAGCCCGCGCCGATGCGTGTCGGTGATGTCGGCGTCGACCAGCCGTTCAAAGGTGTACAGCCGCGCGTACTGCTCGGCCATCAGCGCCCAGCGCTCGAATTCAGGCTCGGCCACGGCGTTGTGGCCGTTTTGCGTGTACTGCTCAAAAGAGAGGTAGGCCACAAAGCCACCTCCCTTAGGCCGCGACCTTGTAAATGAGGTCGGGCATGACGGCGGCCGCGCCGTAGTAGTAAAAGAGCGAGACGGCATAGGCCTCGGACAGCGGAATCTTCTCGGCGGTGTAAGCGCGCGGCAGCACGGGCAGCGCGACAGCGCCGTCAACCATGCCAATCATCTTGGCGGTGGCAGGCAGATAGACCGAGCTAAAGACCTTGACGCCGTGGAACAAGCCGCACTCAGGCGCGCCGCTGTCGATGTTGGCGTTGGTGACGTGATCCAAAGCATTTCTAAGCTTGCCGTACTCGGCGGTGTTGAGCACGATGCTAATCATGTCGCGGTCAACGCCGTCGACGTAGTCGTTCTTGGTCGTCTCAATCTTCTGAATCAGCTGCTCCAGCTGCTCGGCGATGTCGGTGCCGGTCAGCGTCGCGGCGGTACCGGCAGCGGCGGCGGTGGTGAAAAAGGCGCGCTCCAGCTCACGCACCATCGTCTTCTGGTGGTTGAGGCTGCGGTTTTTCAGCAGGCCGTCAACGCCGTAGAACAGCGTGTCCTTCTCCTCGATTTCCTCGACGATTTCGCGGTCGACGTTGAGCGAGACGGCGACCGGCTTGGCGACCAGCGCCGCGCCCTTGCCACCGGCGCGCGCCGTGCCGTAGGCGCTCGACTTGGCGTTGGCAAAGCGCTTGGCCTCCACCGTGCCGCTGGCGGGGTCGCCCGACAGGTCTTTGTTTTTCAGCAGCGCCGAAACGGTGTTTTTCTGCACGCCGTCAATGACAGCGCCGTACAGCTCGGACAAGTAGTCCTTACCGGCGGTATCGAGCAGAATGTTAAGTGAATTGATGCGAGACATGTTCATTTCTCCTTTTTTCTTTCGTTTTGTGGTTGGTTTCCGGGGTTCAGCGATACAACGGTTTTACGCCCCGTCATGGCAAAGGGTGCTGGGGTTTGGCTTTGGGTACGGCCTGCGGGGGCGTTACTTTCTTGCCGCGCAGCAAGAAAGTGACGCCCCCGTATCACTACAACACCGTGGGAATGCTGCGTCCGCCGTCGCCACTCACCTCACCCACCCCCGGCATAACAAGCGACGGCAGCCCACTGTCGGCCAGCACGTCGCAGCGCAAGCCGCCGTCGGCGTCGAGCAGCAGCGCGTCAAAGGCTTGCTGCCGTGTGGTTACGCCGTCGGACACGGCGTTGTCGATGCAGTCGGCAAACGCCGCGCGCGTCTCGTTGTTGACAAAGGCATAGCCGGCGAGAAAGGACTCGGTCTGCCACCGCTGCTGACGCTTTTCCAGCGCCGTTTCGTGCGCAGCGGCGACCTCGGCCAGCTCGGCAGTGTGCGCGGCAGCCAGTCGCTCGGCCTCGGCACGCCACTCAACCGCCGCGTCGTCCAGCGCCGCCTTGCGTTTTTGCTCCTCGCGAATCAAGTCGTGACCGTTCTCCTCCAAAATGGCGCGCGCGGTCTTTTCATCCAGTCCAAGCCCGAGTAAAAAGTCTTTCTTCATAGTCGTCTCCTTATGTACAATGTTGATGTAGGGGCACGGGGCACTTCGCTGCGGCGAGTAAAAGCGCCGCCGTACCGGCATGGCGCGGAGATTGGCACTCGCACGGCTGAAGGCTAAGCGCTACGTCAAAAGGCGCTTGGACAGAACACCTTACAAACTCGCAACGTCCACTGTGACATTGCGATGTCACAGCCGCCATTCCGAGTTTGCATGCGTTCTGCCAAGTCACCTTTTGCGTATCGCTAAGCCTTCAGCCGGCTCAAGCCATGGAGATCGGCACTCGCCGGCTGAACCCTAACGGCGGCTGGCCGTCGCCCATGGCCAGAAACCTTCTCAACACCCAAAAACCACCAGCCCATGCGATGGCCTGGTCCGATTTCGGTGTTGCTTGCGTTCTGCCAAGTCACCTTTTGCGTATCGCTAAGCCTTCACCC
>JAVBPM010000030.1:0-17311 GCA_031549605.1 Oscillospiraceae bacterium
TACGCAAGTTCTATTCCTTTGATGACTTTGCCAAACAGCTCTCACTGCACAATCGTTGGTACAACCGCTTCCCCATGAAACCTCTCGCTTGGCGCTCTCCGCTCGTCTTCCTCCGTGTAACACATGTTTGACAATCCTACAAATAAACCACAATCGGGCAATAATCCCTGTTGACAAATGCACGGCGTCTGTTTATAATAATGCAGCGCGCTGGTGTGGCTCAGTCGGTAGAGCAGCTGATTCGTAATCAGCAGGTCAGCGGTTCGAATCCGCTCACCAGCTCCAAAGACCCGTCTATCTGTTTGAGATAGACGGGTCTTTTCTTTTTGACATAACACTTTTTGTGGCCATAAACATTGTAAAGGCAAGCGCCGTGTGATACACTAATAAAATTCCACATTAAAGGAGGCGGCGCTGTGCTGATACCCGAAAAGTTGATACGCTATGCCGCCGTCACGCCGCAAGTGTACAAACAGGGCGAAGACCTTCGCCGACAGCAGGCGGTGTCGTTGCACGAATGCGTCACCGACAGCCGGCACTGCCACGCCCTTGCCGGCGTGACCGACCCGACTGAGGGCGAGCTGCTTTGCTCGGTTGATCTCAACGAGGAGGGCAGCCGACTGCATTTCAACGGCCACTGTCCCTGTCAGGACTACAAGCGCTACACCCATTTCTGCAAGCATCTGACGGCGCTGCTGCTTACCGTAAAGCAGTTGCAGCAGACCAATCCGGCGCCGCAGTTTGATTTGGTCGGCTCTCTCATCGAACAATATGACCGGCTGCCCGCTGACGAGGCAACCGCCGACATTACCTTGACGCCAACGCTGCATCTGGCAGGCGACGACGCCTACGTCACGTTTACGCTCGGTCGCGATAGGCAGCACCGCCTGCGCGACCTGCCCGCCTTTGCCTCGGCGCTCCGCAGCAGCGCGACGCTGGCCTACGGCACTTCGCTCACCTTTACCGCCTGCGCCGAGGCCTTTGCGCCCGACGACCGTCCGTGGCTGGCCCTGCTGACCCCAGCGGCTCGTGCCGCCGCTTTTGGCCCGGCCGCATCGCTGCAGCGCCTGCCGCTGACCGCCGACAACACCGACCTTTTTTTTGAAACGCTGGGCGGCCGGCCCTTGACCGTCAGCCGTTCCGGTCTGACCACGACCGCTCACCGCTCACCCGACGCGCCGCCGTTGCGCGTGGTGGCGCGCATCCGCGACAATCGCGCGTCACTGTCGCTGTCCGACCGCGATTTTCACTTGCTCTACGGCCGCCGTGCCGCCTATTTGTGGCAAGGCGACTTGCTGTACACCGTTCCGTTGTCCTACGCGCGAGCGCTTTCCGTGTTGTTGCCCTTCTTCGACAAGGCTTCTTCCTTGTCAGTGTCGGCCGACAACCTGCCGCGGCTGGCCGAAACCGTGCTGCCCAAGCTCTACGCCGCCGGCCTGCTGCAATGCGAGGGTGACGGCTGGGCCAGCTGGCGACCGCCAGTCTGCCAGCCCAAGCTGTACTTCGAGGCCGACGGCCACGACCTCGCGCTCACCGTTTCCTTTGCTTACAACGACAACAGCGTCAACCCGCTGCGACCACCCGAGACACAACTGCCTTACCGCGACCGCGCCGTCGAGCGCGCCCTGTTGCAGCTGCTGTCGGCTGCCGGCTTCCGCGCCGACGGTGCCGTCTTCCGGTTGCGCGGCGACGCTGCCCTCTACGACTTCTTTACCCACCAGCTGGCGCTGCTACGCCATGCCGGCGCCGAACTGTTTCTGGCCGAAGCGGTGCAGCGTATGACGCCGCGCAAGCCGACCGTGCCGCGCCTGAATATAGGACTCGAAGGCGGCCTGCTATCGCTTGAGTTTCAAGGCCCGGCCGACGATATTGACTTCAACGCTCTGCTGGCGCAGGTGCGCAACGGCCAGCGCTACACGCGTCTGCCCGACGGCGCGCTGCTGTCGCTCGGCGACCCCGCCTTTGCCAACCTGGCGGCGCTGCTTGACGGTCTGGGGCTGCGCGCCCTGCCTGCCAAACGACACGCCACGGTCGACAGCCACCGCGCTTTTTTCCTCGACAGCTTCACCAGCCAGCTGCCACTCCACAAAAGCGCCGCTTTTCAGCAATCGCTGACCGCGCTGCGCCACTACAAGCAGGCCGAGCTGGCGGCGCCCGACGACCTTAACGGCCAACTGCGCCACTATCAGCTCGACGGCTTTCGCTGGCTGTCGGCGCTGGCTGATTGCCACTTTGGCGGCATATTAGCCGACGAAATGGGCCTTGGCAAGACGATTCAAATGATTGCGCTGCTATTGCAGCGCTCTCGCGGCGCCATCTCGCTGGTCGTGGCGCCGACCTCGTTGATTTACAACTGGCAGTACGAACTCAGCACCTTTGCTCCGGCTCTTAACCCCGTGCTCGTTACCGGAGCGGCCGCCGGTCGGCGCGAACGGCTGACGCAGCTGCAGCCCGGCGATGTCGTCATCACCTCCTATGACACGCTCAAGCGCGACATAGCCTGCTACGCTGACCTCAACTTCGCCTGCTGCATTGCCGATGAAGCGCAGTTCATCAAAAATGCCGGCACGCAGAATGCACAGGCCATCAAAAAAATCAAGGCAACACATCGTTTTGCGCTGACCGGCACGCCCATTGAAAACGCGCCGCATGAGTTGTGGTCGATCTTCGACTTTCTCATGCCCGGCTATCTCTACTCGGCCGCTGCCTTTGCGCGCCTGTTTGAGCGCCCCCTTCTCAAAGCGCGCGACAGCAGCGCCGCCGATACACTGCGTCGCTTGGTGTCGCCCTTTCTGCTGCGGCGGCTCAAGCGCGATGTGCTGACCGAACTGCCGCCCAAGATTGAAACAGTAGAGCATGCGCCGCTCAACGACGCGCAGCGCAAGCTGTATAACGCTTTTCTCGCCTCGGCGCGCGGCTCCTTTTTGGCCGAGACACAGCAGGTCGGTCTGCCGAAAATGCAAATCAAGCTGCTGGCCATTCTCACGCGCCTGCGCCAAATCTGCTGCCACCCCGGCCTTTTTGTGCCCGACTACACCGGCGGCTCGGGCAAGTTCGACCTCTTTTTGCAGCTGCTGGACGACTGCCGCAGCGGCGGCCACCGCGTCCTTGTCTTTTCGCAATTTACCAAAATGCTCGACCTCATGGAAACCCGCCTGCACGGCAACGGCTTTGTCACCCACCGGCTCGACGGCTCGACGCCGGCGCACCAGCGGCAGAACAGCGTCAATCTGTTCAACAGCGGCGTCGGCGACGCCTTTCTCATCGCACTGAAGGCCGGCGGCTCGGGGCTAAACCTAACCGGCGCCGACACCGTAATTCACTACGACCCGTGGTGGAACGCCGCCGTGCAAAATCAGGCCACCGACCGCACCCACCGCATTGGACAAACAAAGCCGGTGCAGGTGCTTAACCTCATTACCAACGGAAGCGTGGAGGAAAAAATCATGCAGCTGCAAGCCACCAAAACACAACTGACCGACAAGCTGCTCGACAACGACGGCCTGCCGTTCCACAAGCTCGATATGCAGGACATCATCGAGCTGCTGGCCGAACGATGAAGCGGCTGGTTGTCGGGCTCAGCGGCGGCGTGGACAGCGCTGTCGCAGCCGCGTTGTTGCAACAACAGGGCTTTGAGCTGACGGGTGTAATGCTGCGCCTGACCGGGCGCGAGACGGTCGACGACGCCGCCGCCGTTTGTCGCGTGCTGTCCATTCCGCACCACGTCCTTGACCTGACGACCCGCTTCGCCGACGAGGTCATCGCGCCCTTTGTCGCCTGCTTCCGCGGCGGCCAGACGCCCAACCCCTGTGTCACCTGCAACAAAGCCATCAAGTTTGGCGCGCTGCTCGACTGGGCGCTGGACAACGACTTTGACGGCGTGGCGACCGGCCATTATGTCGGCACCGTGCAGCGCAACGGCCGCACGCTGCTGGTTCCAGCCGCCGACTGCAGCAAGGACCAGAGCTATTTTCTCTGCCTACTGTCGCAGCATCAGCTGTCGCACGCGTTTTTTCCGCTCGCCGGCTATGACAAACCGACGGTGCGGCGGCTGGCAGCGCAGCTGGGGCTGCCCGTGGCGCAAAAAAAGGACAGCCAGGACATTTGCTTTATCCCCGATGGCGACTGCGCCGGTTTTTTAGCCGACCGACTGCCGCCGCAACCCGGTGACATCATTGACAGCGCGACTGGCACCGTCGCCGGTAAACACGCCGGCCTATACCACTACACCATCGGCCAACGGAAAAATCTCGGTGCTTTGGGTAAAAAAGCCTATGTCTGCCGGCTGGACGCCGCCACCAACACCGTCTACGCCGGCGACAACGAAGCGCTTTTTTCCACCGCGCTGACTGCGCGTGCCGCCAACTGGCTGCTCGGCGACGCACCTGCCCAACTGTTGGCCGTCACGGCCAAAATCCGCAGCACAGCCGCAGCAGTGTCGGCGACGGCAACAGCCTTGCCCAACGGGCGCCTCCAGCTGACCTTCGCCGCGCCGGTGCGCGCCGTCACGCCGGGTCAGGCCGTCGCGCTCTATCAAGACAACGCCCTTGTCGCAGGAGGCATTATCGAATGAGCTATCTGTCACAAATTGAAAATGGCCTGCGCGACCCCGACGCGCTCTTTGCGCGCGCACGCGCCGTGCAACAGCAAAGCTACGGCAAGCGCATTTTTGTCCGCGGCCTTGTCGAGATCAGCAATATCTGCAAAAACGACTGCTACTACTGCGGCATCCGCCGCTCTAACGCCCAAGTCAGCCGCTACCGCCTGACCGCCGAGCAGGTGCTGGCCGCCTGCCGTCATGGCTACGCGCTGGGGCTGCGCTCCTTTGTGCTGCAAGGCGGCGAGGACGGCGCGCTTGCTGACGGCTGGCTGTGCCGGCTCGTCACCGACATCAAAAAAAACTGCCCCGACTGCGCTGTGACGCTGTCGCTCGGCGAGCGCAGCGCTGACAGCTACGCCGCGCTCAAGCGCGCCGGCGCCGACCGCTACCTGCTGCGCCACGAAAGCGCCGACCCCGACCACTACGCACTGCTGCACCCGCCCGAGCTTTCGCTGTCGACGCGGCTTGACTGCCTGCGGCAGCTCAAACAGGTTGGCTTTGCCGTTGGCGCCGGCATGATGGTCGGCAGTCCCGGCCAGACGCTTGAGCACCTCGCCGCCGACCTGGCGCTGCTGGAACAGCTGCAGCCAAAAATGGTGGGCATCGGGCCCTTTTTGCCGCAACACGACACCCCCTTTGGCGACCGACCAAGCGGTGACTTAACGCTGACGCTGGTCATGGTGGCGCTAACGCGCCTGCTGCTGCCCAACGCGCTGCTGCCGGCAACCACGGCGTTGGCGACGCTGCATCCCAATGGGCGCGGCATGGCCGTGCTGGCCGGCGCCAATGTCGTTATGCCCAATCTCTCACCCCCCGAGGTGCGCGGCAGCTATGCACTATACGACAACAAGGCCTCCACCGGCCTTGAATCGGTGGAAGCCTTGGAACAATTAGCACTCTGGGCTGAGTCGCTGGGCTACCGACTCGACACCTCACGCGGCGACCCGTGCTTATAGCGGTTTGCCGTTGAAGCTGGCCAGCGGACTGCGCTGCCGATCATTGACACGGTAAATGGCGTCGAGTATCTCGTCGCGCCGCGCCGCGTCCTCCGGCCGCAGAAGCATCACATCCTGCAGCACAAACGGTCCGTTTTTGAACTGACCCTTGACCGCTCCGGCAAAGACGTTGTCTATCAGCAGGTAAAAGAGCGTCTGCCCGTTGTCGTCAAAGGTATTCTTGAGTAGCGGCTCGTTCATTTTGACCAAAAAATCATTGCGGTTGAGCGCCCAAACGCCGCTGACCGCCGTAGGCTGCTGCGCTTCAATCTCGGCGCGCTCGGCGGCCAGACAAAAGCCCTCCTGCCCATCAAAGCAAACGGTTGCCAGCTGCCCATTGTCCACCAGCTGCCGCGTCAGCTCCATGAGCCACCGGCTGCCCAGCCGCGAAAAAGCCTGCAGTCCGCCCAACGTAGCAAAGCGGCAAACGCCGACCCAGCGAAGCAGGGCCTGCTCGGCCGCTTGCGCCCGCGTCATCGCCGTCAGGTCAACATCGGGAAACTCCTGTTCAAAGAGATAGAACGACCGATCCCACTGTTCGTCAACCTGGTCCTCAAACACCAGGCACTTGGCCTGTAGCTTTTGCAGCGCAGGCGACAGCGCCTTGACCAGCAGACCGGTGACCTCCTTCATCATCTGCACGCTCATCGGGCCCTCGTGACGCAAGCAATTGAGCACCTCGATTTCCACCGGCGACATCGCCGGACTGTCATCGCGGTACAGCGTGGCAAACAGCGCCAAATCAGCGCGATCGACATAGCCGATTGTGCCGCCCATAAAGCGGCCCTTGACAATGTCGCGGCCACCGCGTCGGTCGTTGTTGTAGGCGCGGTCGTCGAAATCGGCGCGCCCGTCCAGACAAGGTGCAATCCCGGGATACGACCAGTACTCCGTCTGCACCGGCGACAGCGCGCGAAAGAGCGCGTCGTAATCGTCCTCACCCACACGGCAATCCAGCCGCTGCCGGTCAAGCCACACGCGCGGCAACGTTTTCATAGACCCACCTCATCCCATTGATGTCGCTTCATATCCACACGCCCGTCGGGCAAGAATGTCACATTCTCAGCCTCCAGCAGCGCGCGCCGCAGCTCGGCATAGGCGCCACCCGTCACCGCGCCGTTGTGCATTACCACCCGCTGCCACGGTAGGCCGTCGGGACAGCAGCGCATCGCAAAGCCAACGTGCCGAGCCGCTCGCGGGTGACCGAGCGCCCGCGCAATCTGCCCGTAGGACACGACACGACCCGGCGGCACGGCCGCCACCACGGCATACACCTGCTGAAAAAAAGGTTTCATGGGCACTCCCGCTTCCTGTCACTTCATTCGCACATTCGTTCTCTTTTGAGTATAGCACACTTTCACTCGCCACGCAATACGGTTACTCATTGATTGCTGTTTGTATATTTTTTGTGACATATTTCTTTTTGTATCACACTCTGCCCTGCTCACGCCCACAAATGCTGGGTCGGGCATGGTATTTTTTTTCGCGTTGTGATATGATATAGTGCAAGCATTGAATATGGGAGGACATCAGCCATGCATCTGGAGCGCGTCACCGACGAAAACCTTAGCCAGTACGAGGCCTTTATCCAATCACACCCCAAGGGACACTTTATGCAGTCACGCGCCTGGGGTAAGCTTAAATCCGACTGGCGCTGGGAGGCTTTCTTTGCACGCGACGAACAAGAGCGCATTGTCGGCAGCATGGCGCTGCTGATTCGCAAGCTGCCCGGCCTGCCCTATACGCTTAGCTACGGCTGCCGCGGCCCGGTCTGCGACGGCCACAACCCTGCCGTTGTCAAGGCACTGCTCAACCACGCCAAGCACGTCGCCAAGCACAACAAATCCTATCTCATCAAGCTCGACCCCGATGTGTTGTCCTCGGATGAGACGTTTCTTGAGCTAGCCAAGGAGTGCGGCTTTGCATTAGCCAGCCAGTCCAAAAACTTTGAGACCATCCAGCCGCGCTTCGTCTTCCGGCTTAACATTGCCGACAAGACGGCCGACGAGCTGATGGCCGATTTCCACCACAAATGGCGCTACAACATCCGGTTGGCCGAGCGCAAGGGCGTCACCGCCGCCGTTGAAAACGACGCGGTCGCCGCCTTTACCACGCTGATGGTCGAGACCGGCGTGCGCGACGGCTTTGTCACGCGCAGTGAGGGCTACTTCCGCAAAATGCTGGAGGTCATGGGCGAGCACGCACGGCTGTACATGGCCAAAATCGACGGCGAGTATGTCGCCGGCACGCTGGCCATCCACTACGGCGACAAGGTTTGGTATCTCTACGGCGCGTCAGACACCGCGCACCGCAACTTCATGCCCAGCTATCTGCTGCAATGGCATATGATTCAGTGGGCCAAGGAGCTCAACTGCGCCGTCTACGATTTCCGTGGCGTGTCGGGCGACGTTTCCGAGGACAACCCGCTCTACGGCCTCTACCGCTTCAAGAAAGGCTTTGGTGGCGACTTTACCGAGTTTGTCGGCGAACTCGACTGCGTGCTGCACCCGCTGATCAACAAGGCTTTTATTGTCATTAAGCGCACCAACGCCAAGCTGCGCGCCGCGCGCTATATGCGCAAAAACAAGAAGAACGTACCTGTCGCTGAGCAACAGCAGTAGTCGCAGCGCAAAGGAGAAATGGCCATGAAAGAGCTTATCGTCAACAAAGCCAGCATCGTCAACAACCTTAACCGCGTCAAGGCGCTAAGCGGCCCGGCCGCCATCTACGCCGTGCTCAAGGGCGACGCCTACGGCATGGGGCTGCTTGAAACGGCCGAATTGCTGGCGCAAGAAGGCATTACCCGCTTTGCCGTCACCGAGCCGGCAGACATCGTGCGGCTGCGCGAGGCCGGTCACACACAGGCCGAAATCCTGCTGCTGCGCTCGACCTCGGAGCCGGACGACATCAACCTCTGTCTCGACCACAAAGCCGTCATGACGCTGGGCAGCCACGACACGCTCATTGCGCTCAACGGCCTGGCCGAACAGCGCGGCTGCGTGGCCGAAGCGCACCTCGAGGTCGACATCGGCATGGGTCGCTACGGCTTTCTGCCCACCGAGTACGACCAAATTCTCAACACCTATAAATACGGCAATAACATTGCCATTACCGGCCTATACGCCCATTTCCCGGCCGCCTTTGGTCGCAAAAAGAAGTCGCTGGCGCGCAAAGCGGTCTTTGACGCGCTGCTAACGCGTCTGAAAAACGACGGCATCGACACCGGCCTTGTCCACCTCGCCAATTCATCGGCGCTCTTTTTCCTCGACGGCGTGCAGTATGACGCCGTGCGCATTGGCTCGGCGCTGACCGGTCGGCTGCCCAAAAAAAGTCGTCACAGCGGTCTGCTGCCGGCCACGCGCGTGCAGTGCTCCATATGCGATACACGCTGGCTGCCCAAGGGTGTCAACATCGGCTACGCCAGTGTGTTTAAGACCAAGCGCCCCACCAAAATCGCCATTCTGCCCATCGGCGGCGCCGACGGCTTTTGCGTCGGCAAGGTGCGCGACACCTACCGGCTGCGCGACGCCTTTGGCTACATACTCTCCGACCTCAAGGGCGGCCTCACCCACAAAAAAATCACCGTCACGGTCAACGGCAAGCGCGCGACCGTGCTGGGCCACACCGGCATGAATCACACCGTCATCGACATCACCGACCTCGACTGCTTCGTCGGGCAGCTGGCCGACATCGACCTCAACCCGGTGTACGCCGGACAGCTGCCACGCCGCTACGAATAAAATGAGCGACACACCGCTGCTTAGCGCACTGCACCGCTACGCCGACAGCCAGCCCGTCCGGCTGCATATGCCGGGCCACAAGGGCGTCGACACCCTGCCGCTGACCGCCGCATGGGACGTCACTGAGCTGGCGGCAACCGGCGACCTCTACCGCGACACAACCGGCCCGATTCAGCAGGCCGAAGCCCTTTGGGCACAAGCCTTTCACATGTCGCACGCCCTCTTTCTTACCGGCGGCTCATCGCAGGGCATTGGCGCCGCGCTGGCCGCGCTGACCGCTCCGGGCGATACAATTGCGCTCGACAGCTGCGCACACCTCGCCTTTTCCCACGCCATGGCGCTGCTCGACCTGCATCCCGTGCGCCTGCCGCGCGCCACAACACAGGTCGGCCTGCCGGCGCCGCTCGACCCGGCACAGCTGGCACAGCTGCTGAAGAAAACCCCGCGCTGCCGTTGTGTTTGCGTCACCTCGCCCACCTACTACGGCACCGGCAGTGACCTGTCCGCACTGGCGCAGGTCTGCCACGCGCACGGCGCGCGCCTTTTTGTCGACGCCGCTCACGGCGCGCACTTTCCTTTTGCCCAACTCGGCACTCCGTTTGCCGCCGCCGACGTCTTTGTCGTGTCGGCGCACAAGACGCTCAACGCCTTGGGACAGAGCGCTCTGCTCTTTTGCCACGACGATGGGCTGGCACAGCGGCTGCGGGCTGCCACCCAGCTGTTTGGCACCAGCAGCCCATCCTACCTGCTTATGGCGTCGCTCGACAACGCGCGCCACTGGCAGCTGCAGCACAGCGCCGCCTGGCAAAAGCTGCGCGCACGGCTCGACGCGCTGCGCGCCGCGCACCCGACCGCTTTTCCACCACTGCTTCCGCTCGACGACCCCTTCCGGCTGGTTGTCCACACGCTGGCCCTCGGCTTCACCGGCCGTGAAGCGGCCGCGTTGTGGCAGCAACAGCTCAACCTCTGGCCTGAGTGTTGCGACGACAGCTTTGTTGTCGCCATCACCACCGCACAGGACGACCCGAACAACACAGCCGTTGTCGCGCAAGCCATTGGGCTTCTTGAGCAACAACAGCGGGCGCCATTGACGCCGCGCGCGCGGCCAGCGCAGCTGCCCCATCGACAGCTGTCGCCGCGTCAGGCTTTTTTTGCCCCGACACAACAGCTGGCGTTGGCCGACGCCGACGGCTGCATTGCCGCACGCGACATCGGCTGCTATCCGCCCGGCACGGCGCTTGTCGCTGCGGGCGAACGCCTTGACACGCCACAGCTGCTTCAGGCCGGCCTGTCGCCTGACCTGACCGTTACCGTTTGCCATGAATAGAAAGGACGTGCTTTCATGAAACTGGTTATGGCCATCATCAACCACGACGACGCCCACGCCGTAATCCACAATCTCACGCAGGGCGGCTACCCTGTCACCAAGCTGGCGACCACCGGCGGCTTTTTGCAGGTGGGCAATGTCACAATCATTATGGGCGTGGACGAGGAGCGCCTTGACGGCGCCATCGAAATCATCCGCAAGTCCAGCACCTCACGGCACCAAATCATCCCCACGACGGCCGAAACCGGCGGCGGCTTTTTCTCGGCACTGCCCGTAGACGTCACCGTCGGCGGCGCGACTGTCTTTGTGCTTAACGTCGACAGCTTCCAAAAGTTCTGATGCACCACGCTTTGTTATACACAGGTCGACAGCCGGAGGCCCTGCTGCAAGCGGCTTTGGTTGCCGCGCGCACGGCGCTGGGCGACACGACCAAGACGCCACAGCAACACCCCGACTGCCATATCCTGACGGCCGACGGCAAGGACATCGGCATCGAGGCCGTGCGCGGCTGGCGCACGGCCGCCTATCTTGCGCCCAACGAGGCGCCCTGTCATGTCTTTATCATGCCCGACGCCGACCGCATGACCCAGCAGGCACAAAACGCGCTGCTGGCGCTGCTCGAAGAACCGCCGACACCCTGCGTCTTTATCCTGCTCTGCCAGAACGAGGACGCACTGCTTGCCACCGTGCGGTCGCGGCTGTACAAGCAAGCCGTATCGGGTGCCGCGTCAGCTCTGCCGCGCGACGCGCTCGACTGGGCCGATGCCGTGCTGCAAGCGCTGACGCGTAACGACGAGTGGACGCTGCTGTCAACGCTGCTGTCGGCAGAAAAAAAACAGCGCGACGAGCTGAAAATTTACTTCGAAGCGCTATTGCAGGTGACCTACGACGGCCGTGACAGGCTTTACCACTTGACCAATGCACAATTTTTCACTATAATTAATCAGATTAATCAGGCGCGTGCCGCGCTCGACAGCAATGTCGGCAACGGGCACACGCTGGCCGCGCTGGCGGCTCAACTTGCGTTGCCAAACGCGGCCGGTGGCCGTTAGAATACGGAGGAACACATGATAGAAGTTGTCGGCGTACACTTTCAAAAGGTCAAAAAAGTGTACTATTTCGACCCAAAAGGCTTACAAATAAAGCAAGGACAGGCTGTTATTGTCGAAACGCAATACGGTCTGGAGTACGGCATCTGCCGCCTGGCCAACTGTCAGGTTGAGGATAGCGCCGTCACGCCGCCGCTGAAGGCGGTGGTGCGGCTGGCGACCGAGGCCGACCAGGCCACGCAGGCTGCCCACGCCCAAAAGGAAAAGCAGGCCTACGTCACCGGCGTACGCAAAATCCGCGAGCACAAGCTGGACATGAAGCTGGTCGCCGTTGACTACACCTTTGACGGCTCGAAAATCATCTTTTTCTTCACCGCCGACGGCCGTGTCGATTTCCGCGAACTGGTGCGTGACCTGGCCTCCGTCTTTCACGCCCGCATTGAGCTGCGCCAAATCGGCGTCCGCGACGAAGCGCAGATGCTGGGCGGCTTGGGCGTCTGCGGCAAGCCTTTTTGCTGTGCGACATTGCTGGGCGAGTTTGCGCCCGTTTCCATTAAAATGGCCAAGGAGCAGAACCTGTCACTTAACCCCACCAAAATCTCCGGCACCTGCGGCCGGTTAATGTGCTGCCTCAAATACGAACAAAGCGCCTACGTCGATCTGCACAAGCGCACACCGCCCGTCGACTCGCTGGTCAAAACGCCTGACGGCGAAGGCATTGTCACCGACGTCAGCCTGCTGCGCGAGCGCGTCAAGGTCATGCTCAACAACGGCGACAACGAGGCGCGACAGTACAACTGCTGCGACGTCTGTCTGCTGAAAAAGAAGGCGCGCGGTCCCGAGGAGAAAAAGAGTGGTAAAAAATCTGATTGACACCCACGCTCATTATAATAATGAGCGCTATACGGAAGACCGTGATGCACTGCTGGCCACGCTGCCACAGCACGGTCTTTCTGCTGTTGTCAACGCCAGTTATGACCTGCCCAGCAGCCACACTTCGGTGGCGCTGGCCGCGCAATGGCCCTTCGTCTACGCCGCCGTCGGCATCCACCCGCACGACGCCGAAACCGTCGACGCCGCAGCTCTGCTGCAGCTGGAGAAACTGGCCAAGCAGCCCAAGGTCGTCGCCATCGGCGAAATCGGCCTTGACTACTTCCGCGACCTCAGCCCGCGCGACGCGCAGCACGCCGCATTTCGCGCCCAAATGGAGCTGGCACGCCGCTGCCGGTTGCCCGTCATCATACACGACCGCGACGCCCACGAGGACACTGCGGCCATCGTGCGCGAATTTCCCGACCTGCGCTGCGTTTTCCACTGCTATGCCGGCTCGGCCGAAATGGCGCGCCAGCTGATCAGCGCCGGTCATATGATTTCGCTGACCGCCAACATCACCTATCCCAAGCCCAAGCGCGCGTACGAGTCTGCCTTGGCCGTGGGACTAGAGCACATTATGGTCGAAACCGACTGTCCCTATATGGCGCCGCAGACCCACCGCGGCCAGCGCAATGACTCAACACACGTCGCCGCCGTGGTTACGCAGCTGGCGCAGTGGTTTGACCTTCCCGTGCAGCAGGTTGCCGACATCACGAGCGCCAACGCGCGCCGCTTTTTTCACATCCCGGAGGAACAAAAGCTATGAGCCAAACCTTCGTCTATCAGGTCGGCAACGGCCTGTACATCAATCTGACCAACGCCTGTACCTGCGACTGCGACTTTTGCGAGCGCCGCACCATGCAGGGCGTCGGCAGCGCCGGCAGCCTGTGGCTCGACCACGAGCCGACGGCCGACGAAGTGCTGCAAGCGCTGGCCGCCTACGACCTGTCCACCTACGACGAGCTGGTGTTTTGTGGCTTTGGTGAGCCGACGCTCCGCCTTGACGTGCTACTTCAAGTCGCACAAGAAATCAAGTCAAGACAGCCGTCGCTGCCCATCCGCGTCAACACCAACGGCCACGCCAGCCTCATCGCCGGCCGTGACATTACGCCGAGGCTGGCCGGCGTCATAGACGTGCTTTCGATATCGCTCAACCGGCCCGACGCTGCCAGCTACAGCGCCCATATGCTGCCGGTGTATGGCGAGAGTGCCTTTGCCGCGCTGCTCGATTTCGCCGCCAAAGCTGCGCAAAATGTGCCGCGCGTGGTGCTGACCGCCGTTGACGTCATCGACGACAACGAACGACAAAAGTGTGAAAAGCTGGCCCAATCGTTGGGCGTAGAATTTCGACTCCGCCCGTTTCATTGAACTTTTTTGCCCCTGACATAGGCTTTTCTGTCGACTCATATCGACTTTTTTGGACTACATAATTATGGTGTGGATAACCTTGTGGATAAGGTGCATAACTACCCACGTCAAGGGCATTTCACGCTCTGGATACCGCCAAAATTCCACTTATTTCCAGCCGTGTATCCCTTGTGCCGCAATGACATCTCTGTCTGGCCTTCCACTTCTGTCAATCAACCGAAAAAAGTTAAAAAACCTTTGGGGGAGAGTCCAATGATTACCATTCAAAACCTGACGAAAAGTTACGCCAAGGGCACACACAAGGCCGTCGACGACCTTTCGCTTGAAACGCGCCGCGGCGAAATCTTTGGCTTTATCGGCCCAAACGGCGCCGGAAAGACGACGACCATCAAGACCATCATCGGCGTCACCATCCCCGACAGCGGCCACATTTTAATTGACGGCATCGACATGGCACAGCACCCCATTGAAGCCAAGCAGCGCATTGGCTTTGTGCCTGATACCCACGAGATGTTTGACCGTCTGACCGGGCAGGAGTACCTCGACTTTGTCGCCGACGTCTACGGCGTGTCGGCCGACGACCGCAAGAAACGCATGGCCTACTACCTTGAAATGTTTGAAATTGCACAGGTCGTCAGTCAATACGTGCGCAGTTATTCACACGGCATGAAGCAAAAGCTGATGCTGGTAGGCGCATTGCTGCACCAGCCGCCGCTATGGGTACTCGACGAGCCGATGACAGGACTCGATCCGCAGGCCATGAAGCGGCTGAAGGACGTAATGCACGAGCACTGCAACGCCGGCAACACCGTATTCTTCTCCTCGCACGTGCTCGATGTTGTCGAGCGCCTGTGCGACCGCATCGGCATCATCTCACGCGGCAAACTGCTGGCTGTCGGCACGTTGGAGGAGCTGCGCGCACGGGAGCACGAAGCCTCGCTCGAGTCGGTGTTCCTCGACATGACGGAGAGCGGCAGCGGTGAGCCTCATGCGTAGCCCGTTTTCCGCGCTGCTCAGCATTCAGTTCCGACAATACTTCACGCGGTCTTTCCGACGCGATAACGCCAGCCGTACAAAAAGCTACGGCGCTCTGACCGTTGTGGCGCTGCTGTTTGTAGTCGGTTACTATGTGCTGCTGTTTGCCACCCTTGTGCCTGGTCTGGTGCACCCCACCGACAAATCGCCCACCGGCATGAGTGAACAGACCTTCACCATCGTCACGCTGGGCGTCCAGCTGCTCTGCCTGCTATTTGGCACCTACCAGCTGCTCAGCGTCGTGTTTATGGCCAAGGATCTGCCGGTACTGGCCGCCATGCCCTTTTCACCGCGCGCACTCTTTATGACCAAGCTAATGGTCGTCTACGTCTACGAGCTGGTGACCGCCTTGCTGCTGGCACTGCCATTGGGCGTATACATCGGGCTCTACTACCACCACTCCCTCTTTTACTACATCAAACTGCTGATCAGCGTGCTGCTCATGCCCGCCTTTCCCTTGGCGTTGGGCGCTTTGCTGTGCCTGCTGTTTATGCGCGTGTCGCTCTTTGTCCGGCACCGCGACGCCTTTGTTATCATGCTGTCACTCGCCTTTCTGTTGCTCTACCTCATCGGCTACGGCGCGCTCAACAGCGGCATGAACCGCGACCTGACTGCGGGCGTCAACCAGCTTAGTTACACGCTGACGCGCATTACCACGCTTTGGCCGCCGGCCACTTGGGTCAAGCTGGCGCTGTTCCGGCCAGCCGCGATGGCCCAGCTGCACCTGCTCTATTTCTCACTGTTATCCACCGTGTCGCTTTACGGCGTCGTGCAGCTGGCCGTACCGCTCTACCTCAAGAGCGCGCTATCGGTTAACGAGACCACCTTCAAGCAAAAAGCACGGCGGCACACCCACAGCGCCCGACACTCACCCTTCTTAGCCAGCGTCAAGCGTGAGTTTTCCACATTGCTGCGCACGCCGGTCTACTTTATGAACACCTTCATCACCGTTCTCATCTTTCCGCTCATGCTTTTCCTCATGAGAAACCCCAATTCCAGCAACGCCTCACTCGGGCTCGCGCTCGAACAGCTGCGCCAAAACGTCAACCCCGCCATTATCATCGCCGTGCTCACCGGCATTCTCACCCTGTGCGGCGGTCTGAGCAACGCCGCCTATACGCCCTTTTCGCGCGAGGGCCGCTACTTTATGCTGCTGCGCGCCTATCCCATGACCCTGCAAACGCAGGTGCGCGCAAAGCTTTTCTGCTCTTACCTCATCAGCCTGTTGACGCAGGCCGCTACAGGCGTTACGCTACTGGTGCTGTACAAGCTACCCTTCGACATTGTCGCCGCGTCGCTGGCGCTTTCTTTGTTCGGCGTACTGCCGCTGCAGGCCGCGGCTATGGTGCCTGACTGCACACGCCCCAAGCTGCGCTGGACCACAGAGTCGCAGGCCATGAAAAACAACCTCAACGCCCTGCTGGGTATGGGTACACAGGTCATCGCCGCCACCGTCGCCGGCCTGGTTATCTACTGGCTTTGCACCTTGTCGCTGCCTCTCTGGCTCTTTCTGCTGGCCGCTCTGCTCTGGCTGGCGCTGTTATCAACAGTTGCGCTGACGCTTCTGACCAACTATAACGCCAGACAACTGCAAAAAATCGAACTATAACGCTAAAAAGACTGTCGCTTCGCCGTTTGGCGTCGACAGTCTTTTTGCGACTTCTGACAATTTCCGGCCTATACTGTACTTGTCCACATCGCCGCATACAGGACAGGAGGGCCGCCATGCAACGAATGAGAAGCGCAGCTGTCATCGACAGCCGCAAAATACACATGCTCCACGTCGACGAAATTGTCCCCAACCCTGCACAGCCACGGCGTTTTTTTGACGTCGACTCCCTGCAATCACTGGCCGACAGCATTCGACAATACGGCGTTTTGCAGCCCATATCGGTGCGTAAAATCGCGCGCGGCTATGAGCTCATTGCCGGCGAGCGACGACTGCGCGCCGCACGTCTGGCCGGGCTGGCCAAAATCCCCTGCCTGCTTGTCCACACCGACGACAAGTCCTCGGCACTGGTCGCGTTAATCGAAAACCTGCAGCGCTGCGACCTCGACTTTTTCGAGGAGGCCGAAGGCATAGCGCGTTTAATTGACGGCTTTGGCCTGTCACAAGAGGAGGCGGCGTTACGCCTGGGCAAATCACAGTCGGCCGTCGCCAACAAACTGCGCTTGCTTAAACACCCCCCGGCCGTTGTGGCCGCCATACGCGCCAATCGGCTGACTGAGCGCCACGCACGCGCGCTGTTGCGGCTGGAAAATATCGACCAGCGCATGGAGGCACTGCAGCAAATCATCGAGAATCAGTGGACCGTAGCGCAAAC
>JAVBPM010000039.1:0-14476 GCA_031549605.1 Oscillospiraceae bacterium
GGACGCGCGTGCTCTGCTTTGCCTTTGTCGCGGTCAGCGTCTTGTTTGCCACCTTTAAGTTTGCCATCATCGTGTCCATTATGAGCTTTTCGTGGGGCATGCTGGGCGGCAGCTTTTTGGGTCCCTACCTGTGGGGCCTGTACGGTCGATTTACCACGCGTGCCGGGGCCTGGGCGGGTTTGGCCGGCGGCGCGCTGACGGTGGTGACCCTGACGGTGATCGACACCATTTCCCATCACACACCTGATATCAGCTGGTTCCACGCCTTTGAGCTGGCCAGCAAAAACTCGCCGACCTTCGGCGTGTGGGCGTTAGTAGTATCGGTGGTCGCCGTGCCGCTGGTCAGCCTGATTACCAAAAAACCGGACGCGCAGGCCGTTGACGCCATGTTTGCCGGACTGGGACGGAAAGGAACAAAAGCCGATGATGTGGCAAGCTGACATAGAAACCATGCCGCGCGCGCAGCTGGAACAGCTGCAGCTCAAGCGGTTACAGGATACCGTTGCCCGACTGCGAGCCAACTCGGCGCTCTATGGTGAGCGGCTCAAAGAGGTCGGCGAGGTCAAGCACCTGCAGGACATAGAAAAGATACCCTTTACCGTCAAGGACGACTTTCGTAACCACTATCCCACGGGACTATTGGCCGTTGACAAGCGCGAGGTCGTGCGCTACCAAGGCTCGTCGGGCACGACGGGCAAGCCGACGATTGCCGGCTACACCAAAAAGGATTTGGAAATCTGGGCCGACTTAGTGGCCCGCGTCGCCTGTGCGGCGGGCGTTACGCCCGAGGACACGGCGCAGGTCTGCTTTGGCTACGGCCTGTTTACCGGCGGCTTTGGACTGCATTACGGACTTGAGCGGCTGGGTGCGGCGGTGCTGCCCATGTCGAGCGGCAACACCGAGCGGCAGCTGATGATGATGGAGGACTTCGGCATCACGGTGCTGATTGCCACGCCGTCTTACGCGCAGTATCTCGGCGAGATGGCGCGCGAGGCGGGCGTCGCCGGCAAGCTTAAGCTGCGCGTCGGGCTGTTTGGCGGCGAGGGCTGTACGGCCGCCATGCGCCAGCGCATTGAGCAGAATTTGGGCATTGTCGCCACCGACAACTACGGCATGTGTGAGCTGACCGGCCCCGGCATATCGGGCGAGTGCTTAGAGCGCAACGGGCTGCACTTTGCCGAGGACTGCTTCTACGTCGAGGTCATTGACCCCGACACCGGCGCGGTGCTGCCGCGCGGCGAGCAGGGCGAGCTGGTCGTCACCACGCTGATGCGCGACGCGCAGCCGGTGCTGCGCTACCGCACGCGCGACATCACGCGGCTGCATTACGAGCAGTGTGCCTGCGGCCGCACCCATGTGCGCATGGAAAAGGTCAAGGGTCGCAGCGACGATATGCTGATTATCAAGGGCGTCAACGTCTTCCCGTCGCAGATCGAAGGCGTGCTGATGGGCTTTGACCACATCGGCGCCCACTACCAGCTGGTGCTGAAAACGGTCGGCTTTATCGACACGATGGAAATCAATGTCGAGCTGCTCGACGGCGCGCTGCTGGAGAGCTTTGGCGAACTGGAAAACCTGCAACGGTCGCTGGAAGCGCGGCTGCACGCCGTGCTGGGGCTGTCGGCCAAGGTCAAGCTGGTTGGCCCGCGCACGCTTGAGCGCTTTACCGGCAAGGCCAAACGAGTCTTAGATTTAAGGAGCACAACATGAACGACAGACAACTGATGCTGGGCAACGAGGCGGTGGCGCGCGGGCTGTACGAGTCCGGCTGTCGCTTTGTCTCCTCCTATCCCGGAACGCCCAGCACTGAAATTACCGAATACGCCGCCCGTTACGACGAGCTGGCCGTTGAATGGGCACCCAACGAAAAGGTGGCCGCCGAGGCCGCCGTCGGCGCCTGCATTGTCGGCGCCCGCGCCTTTAGCGGCATGAAGCACGTCGGGCTTAACGTCGCCGCCGACCCTATTTTCACCGCCGCGTACACCGGCGTCAACGGCGGGCTGGTGCTGGGTGTGGCCGACGACATGGGCATTCACAGCAGCCAAAACGAGCAGGACAGCCGCCACTACGCCCGCGCGAGCAAGCTGCCCATGCTTGAGCCGAGCGACAGCCAGCAGTGCCTGGATTACACCAAGCTGGCGTTTGACTTGTCCGAGCAGTTTGACACGCCTGTCTTTTTGCGGCTGTCGACCCGCATTTCCCACGCCCGTTCGGCGGTCAATCTGTCGCCGCGCGTCGATGTGCCGCTCAAGCCGTACGAGAAAAACATCGGCAAGTACGTCATGATGCCGGCCAACGCGCGTGTGCGCCATGTCGCAGTTGAACAGCGGCTGGACGCACTGCGCCAGTGGGCGGAACAGTCGGACATCAACACCGTTGAATACAATGGCGACAAGCGCATCGGCATTGTGGCCGCCGGTATTGCCTACCAAACGGCGCGCGAGGCGCTGGGCGACAACGTCAGCTACCTCAGGCTGGGCTGTGTGTTTCCGCTGGCGTTGGACAAAATTCGCGCCTTTGCCGACAGCGTCGAGACACTGTACATCATCGAGGAGCTGGACGACTTTGTCGAACAGACCGTCCGCGCCGCCGGCATCGCCTGTCAGGGCAAGGCGCTCTTTTCGCCCATGGGCGAGTACACCGTGTCGCAGCTGCGTGCCGCCATACTGGGCGAGCGCGTTGAACAGGCCGCCGCGCCGACGCTGCCCGGTCGTCCGCCGGTGCTGTGCCCCGGTTGCCCGCACCGCGGTGTGTTTCATGTGCTCAAGGGCATGAAGCTCTTTGTCAGCGGTGACATCGGCTGCTATACGCTGGGTGCCGCCGCGCCGCTGTCGGCGCTGGACACCACGCTGTGCATGGGTGCCAGCATCAGCGGTCTGCACGGCGCCTGCCGCGTGACCGGTCTGGCCGACAAGTCGGTGGCGGTCATCGGTGACTCCACGTTCCTGCACTCGGGCATCACCGGACTGATGAATGCCGTGTACAACGGCAGCGGCGCGACGCTGCTGATTTTAGACAACTCGACAACCGGCATGACCGGCCACCAGCCCAACCCCGCGACCGGCATGACCATCAAGGGCGACCCCGCCTACAGCGTTGATTTGGAGGCGCTGTGCCGCGCTGTCGGTGTGCAGGACGTCGCCACAGTCGACGCCCACGACCTCGACGGGCTGAAAGCCGCCGTGCAGTCGGCGCTGAAAAAACCGGAGGTGTCGGTAGTTATTTGCCGCCGCCCCTGCGTGCTGTTGAAAAGCGTGAAGCGCCTGCCCGCCTTTGTCGTCAACGACAGCTGCAAACACTGCGGCGCTTGCCTGAAAATCGCCTGTCCCGCCATTGCGCGCGGCGACAAGGCCATGACCATTGACCCGACGCTGTGCGTCGGCTGCGGCCTGTGCGCCAAAGTGTGTAAATTCAACGCCATGGAACAGGCGGTGAGCCTATGACCAACATTTTAATCGGCGGCGTCGGCGGACAGGGCAGCCTGTTGGCCAGCCAGCTGCTGGGCAAGCTCTTTCTCGCGCGCGGCCTTGACGTCAAGGTCAGCGAGGTGCACGGCATGAGCCAGCGCGGCGGCAGCGTAGTCACCTACGTCCGCGCCGGACAACAGGTGGCGTGGCCGCTCATCGAGCCGGGCGAGGTCGATTTGCTGATTGCGCTGGAAGGGCTAGAAGCGCTGCGCTGGGCGCACCATGTCAAGCGCGGCGGCGCGGTGGCTGCCAGCAGCCAGCGCATCAACCCCATGCCGGTGCTGACCGGCGCGGCCGCCTATCCCGACGATTTGTCGCCGCTGCATGACAACGACCGCAAGGTCGTGCTGCTCGATGCCGCCGACTTGGCGGTCCAGGCGGGCAGCGCGCGCTGCGCCAACGTCGTGCTGCTGGGCGCGGCGTCGACGCTGCTGGACTTTTCGCTTGACGAGTGGCAGGCGGTGCTGGATACGCTGCCGGAAAAAATTAAGACGATGAACAAGACGGCATTCGACTTGGGTCGAAGCGCCGCGGGAGTATAATTACTATGATGTGGAATGAGAAAATTGAAACAGCCGACGCCGTCACCATGCGCGCGCTGCAAAGCCAGCGGCTGCGTAAAACGGTCGAGCGCGCGTGGCGCGTGCCCGCCTACCGCGCCAAAATGGAGGCGGCCGGGCTGACGCCGCGCGACATCAAGAGCATTGACGACTTGCACAAGCTGCCCTTCACCACCAAAAACGACCTGCGCGACAACTACCCCTACGGCATGTTTGCCGTGCCGCTGAACGAGGTGGTGCGCGTGCACGCGTCGTCGGGCACGACGGGCAAGCAGACGGTGGTTGGCTACACGCGCCACGACATTGACCTGTGGAACGAGTGCATGGCGCGCAGCCTGACCATGACCGGCGTCAGCAAGGCCGACGTCGTGCACGTCTCCTACGGCTACGGCCTGTTTACCGGCGGTCTCGGCGGTCATTACGGCAGCGAGACGGTCGGCGCGACCACCGTGCCGGTGTCGACCGGCAACACCAAGCGTCAGCTGCAAATTATGCAGGACTTCGGCTCAACGGTGCTGCTGTGCACGCCGTCATACGCCATGCTGCTGGGCGACGCCGTGCAGGAGCAGCAGCTGGACATCAAGCTGCGCGTCGGCATCTTCGGCGCCGAGCCGTGGACCGAGCAAATGCGCGCCGCCATTGAGCAACGGCTGGGCATCAACGCCTATGACATCTATGGCATGAGCGAAATCTCCGGGCCGGGTGTGTCGATGGAGTGCACCGAGAAAAACGGGCTGCACATCCACGAGGATCACTTCTACCCCGAAATCATCGACCCCGAAACGGGCGAGGTGCTGCCCGACGGCGCTACCGGCGAATTGGTGTTTACCTGCATTACCAAGGAGGCGCTACCGCTTGTGCGCTACCGCACGCGCGACATCACGCGTCTTGACCGCACCGTCTGCGGCTGCGGGCGCACGCTGGTGCGGATGCACAAGCCGACCGGTCGCACCGACGATATGCTGATTATTCGCGGCGTCAACGTCTTCCCGTCGCAAATCGAGAGCGTGCTGCTGTCGCTGGGCGCGTCGCCGCACTATCAAATTATTGTCGACCGCAAAAACCACCTCGACAGCATGGAGGTGCTGGTCGAGATGAGTCAGGAGCTGTTCAGCGACGAGGTCAAGCTGATTGAGAAGCTGGAGCACAAGATACAAAAGGAAATCGAAAACACGCTGGGCATCGGCGCCAAGGTGACCCTAGTGTCGCCCAACACCGTGGCGCGCAGCGAGGGCAAGGCCGTCCGTGTCGTGGACAAACGCAAGCTGTAAGGAGGGAATGGCATGATCATCAGTCAAATCTCGGTTTTTGTCGAAAATGAGTTCGGACGCCTGTCCGACGTCACCGAAATCCTGACCGCCAACCAGATCGACATTCGCGCGCTGTCGATTGCCGACACCACCAACTTCGGAATTCTGCGTCTCATTGTCAACGCGCCGGAAAAGGCGCTGCAGGTGCTGCGCGAGGAGGGCTTTACCGTCAGCCTGACCAAGGTCATCGCCGTGCGGCTGGAGGACACGCCCGGCTCGCTCAACAACGTGCTGCAGGCGCTGAAAAAAAGCGACGTCAGCGTCGAGTACGCCTACGCCTTTATCACGCGCAAGGCCGACGACGCCTATGTCATCCTGCGCATCGAGGATTTGGACAACGCCATTGCCGTACTGCTGCGCGAGGGCTTTACGCTGATGGCCGCCAGCCAGATTTATCAGCTGTGACCGCCGAAACGCGCATTGCACAGGCCGAGGCCGTCCTAGCGCCGGTCTTTGCTTCCTTTGACAAAGCAAGTGCCGCCAACACCGAACGGGTGCTGGCGGCCTTTGCACGCGCGCGCGTCAGCGACAGCATGTTTGGCGGCACGACCGGCTACGGCTACGACGACGCCGGACGGCAGGCGCTGGACGACATCTACGCCGAGGTGTTTGGCGCGCCGTCGGCGCTGGTGCGTATCGGCTTTGTCAACGGCACGCACGCCATTGCCTGCGCGCTGTTTGGCGCGACGCGGCCGGGTCAGACGCTGATTTCCGCCTTTGGCGCGCCCTACGACACGCTGCGCGGCGTGATACAGGGCGGCGACGGCACGCTGCAGCAGCACGGCGTGCGCTATGTTGAAATCGCGCCGACCGACGACGGCGACATCGACCGCGCCGCACTGGGCGAAGCGCTGGAAGGTCTTGACGGCGGCGCGGTGCTGGTACAGCGCTCGCGCGGCTACAGCAGCCGCCGCGCGTTGAGCATCGATGACATGGAGAATCTCTTTGCCTTCATCAAATCGCAAAACCCAACGGTTAACATTGTCGTCGACAACTGCTACGGCGAGTTTGTTGAAACGCGTGAGCCGACGGCGGTCGGTGCCGACCTGTGCGTCGGCTCGCTGATTAAAAACCCCGGCGGCGGACTGGCGCCGTGCGGCGGCTATGTCTGCGGGCGCGCTGATTTGGTTGAGCGCGCCGCCGCGCGGCTGACCGCGCCCGGCATCGGCGGCCATTGTGGCGCAACGCTGGGGCAAAACCGGCTGCTGTTTCAGGGGCTGTTCATGGCGCCGCACGTCGTGGCCGGTGCGCTCAAGGTCAATGCCTTGGCAGCGCAGGTGTTGAGCGACTTGGGGTATACTGTGTCGCCGCAACCGCGCGAGCACCATGGCGACATCATCCTGCGCGTTGACTTCGGCACTGCCGAGCCGCTGCTGGCCTTTATGCGCGGCATTCAGGCCGGTTCACCCGTCGACAGCTTTGCCTCGCCCGAGCCGTGGCCTATGCCCGGCTACGACTGCGATGTGGTGATGGCGGCCGGTGCCTTTGTGCAGGGCTCGTCCATCGAGCTGTCGGCCGACGCGCCGATGCGACCGCCCTATACCGCCTACATGCAGGGCGGGCTGACCTACGAGGCGGGTCGCGCCTGCCTCAAAAAGGTGGTGGCGTCGCTGTGCTGATCATGGGCATTGACCCCGGCATCGGCACCGTTGGCTTTGGCTTTTTGCGCAAGGAGGGTCACGCGCTGCGCGCCGTAAAATACGGCGTTATCCGCACCACGCCGGGTCTGCCGCTGGGCGACCGGCTGCTGACGCTGGAGGCCGACATGAACGAGCTGCTGGACGCCTTTAAGCCCGACGTGCTGGCCATTGAGGAGCTGTTTTTCAACAAGAATATCACAACCGGCATCACGGTCGCCCATGCGCGCGGCGTGATTTTGCTGGCCGCCGCGCACCACCATGTGCCGGTGTATGAGTACAACCCCGCCAGCATTAAGCTGGCAGCCACCGGCTACGGCAAGGCGACCAAGTCGCAGGTCATTACAATGACGCAGCAGCTGCTGGCTCTGGCCAAAAAGCCCAGCCCCGACGACGCCGCCGACGCGCTGGCCGTGGCGCTGTGCCACAGCTTCCACGCGCCGTGGCACGAGGCGACCTCACAGTCGAACAGGTAAAAGCGACAAGGGTAAGCCCTTGTCGCTTTTCTGTGCTACCGTCGCCCGCCGCCGGGCATTTGCTGCAGCTGGCTGATTTGCTCGTCGGTCAGGCCGAGGTCTTTGAGCTGTTGCTGTTGCGCGTCGGTGAGCGCGTTGCCCCGCGCCTGCATGAGGATGTCCATGGCTTGGCGCATCGTCTCCTGGTCGATGCCGTCGGGCGGTTGGAAGCCGCCGGGGCCGCCTTGACCGCCCGGCTGCATCATGCCGCCCTTGCCGCCGAACATGTCGCCCAGCTTGGTCATGTCGACGCTCGACGCGTCGACCAGCGCGCTGCCGTCGGCCTTCTGACCGTCGGTGGTAGACGGAATGGTGCCGTCCAGCTGACCCTGCACGCTCTGCGCGCGCAAGCTGCCCAGCTCTTTCAGTTCGGTGACACCCGATTGATATGCGTCGTACGTGTTGAAGGCGCTGGGGTCGGCCTTGATGTGGGTGCCAATCATGGCGTTGAGCTTGTCGACCGTGGCGGTAAACTGCCCGTCGGCAAAGTAGTCGTCTAGGAGTTGTTGCAGGTAGCTGTGGTACGTCTCCAGATACTCGGGCACGGCCAGCAGTTGGTCAATCAGCGGACGGTCTTCCATGCTGACGCCCGAGACCGGCGTGTCGATGGCGAAGTTGACGGTGTCCGACGCGCTGGCTGACTGAAAGCCGCCGAAGGCCATATTGTAGTCCCACGGCAAAAGGCTCAACTGGCCGTTGTTTTCGGAGAGGTAGTAGTTGTGACCGAGGGTGCCGGCATAGCTGTCGAGGCTGACGACAACCGTGTGCGCCGCCAGATAGCGCAGAATGGCGTCGACGTCAAAATAGGTGTCCAACTCGGTGCCGGCGCTAAGCGCCTTGAGCGCCGTGATGACGCGCTGGTGGTCGGCGCTGTCGGTCTTGGTTTCGGCGTTGTCGAAAATTGAACTGTAGCTGCTCTCGTTGTCGTCGGTGTAGCGCAGCGCCACGCCGTTGTCGGCGCCCTTCATATCGCCGCCGCGTCCGCCGCCCTGTCCATCGGGCTGTTGTGGTGGCGTTGCGTTTGTGGTGGCGTCGGGCGGCTGCTGGCCGTTGCCGAAGTCGGGCGGGTTGCCCATGTCGCCCATGTTTTCCATCGTGTCGGGCTTGTACAGCTCGCCCTCACCGTCCTTAGTGCGGTCTAAAAACGCCGAGTCGACGTCTTCAACGGCCAGATAGAAGCCCCAGCTGTCGCCGTTGACGGTGATGTCGGCGTAGCAAAACAGCGGCGTGTCGACCCCGATGGTCGTCATGATGTCGTAGCTGAGGTATTCCTTCATCGACGTGGTGTCGGCGTAGTTGTTGTTTAGCACCATCTTGTCCAGCCCCAGATAGGTCTGGCCGGCGACGTACTCGTCAAATTTAATCTTGAAGCTGTAGCGATCGGTGGTGTCGTCGCGGGCAATTGAGCTGAGGCTGGAGTTGCCCTTGGGTCGGATGCCGACGTTGGTGATGGTGGTGCCGTTGATGGTGATGTCGCAGGGGATGTACTGCTCTTCGATGGCGCTGTCGAGCATCTGCTGCCAGTCGGAGGCCTTGGCGGTAATCGACACGCTCATGATGCTGCTTTTGTCAAACTGCGTGACGTAGTCGAGGCTGGAAACAGCCGTCGCGGTGGCGGTTGACTGGGTTGGGGCTGCTGTCGTGGTGGCGGCAACGCCGCCGCAGCCGGTCAGCGCCAGCAGCAGCGCCGCCAGCAGCGGATACATTCGTTTTAGGTTCATAGGGTCAGCTCCTTTCGGGGTGTTGTGCGTCGAGTATATCCCGCCTATGTGAAGCGCATATGTGGTTGGGGCGAAAAAGTCGTGAAAGAGCCGCAGCAGTATGCTGCGGCTTCGATAGTCAGCGCTCTAGCGGCTGATCAGCCGCCGCACCAGTGCGATGGCGGTGTCGAAGGCAATCGGCTTGCCCAGATGGTCGTTCATGCCCGATTCCAGCGCTTTGTCGATGTCGACCTTGAAGACGTTGGCCGTCATGGCGACAATGGGCACCGTTTGCGCGTCGGGGCGGTTTAGCGCACGGATGCGGCGCGTGGCTTCGCAGCCGTCAACGCCGGGCATCTGCATGTCCATAAAGATGATGTCATACCGGCCGGTTTCCGACGCGGCAAACTGTTCGACCGCCTGCTGGCCGCCCTCGGCCTGGTCGAAGGTCAGCCCCGTTTCGCAGAAGAGTTCGACGAGAATGTCGCGGTTGATATCGACGTCGTCGACAACCAGCGCGTGCAGGCCGGTCAACGTGCCGTTGGTGTCCTCGGCCGACGCGCTGACGGGTGCGGTGCCGGCGACCGGCGTGTCGGTCGGAATGTCGAGTCGGCGCTCGTAGGGCGTGGCATCGGCCACCTGAAGGTCGTTGGCAGACGGCATCGCCTCGGCCTTGACGGTAAACGAGAAAGTGCTGCCGCTGCCCGGCTCGCTGTCGAGGGCAATGGCGCCGCCCATCAGCTCGACAATGCTCTTGGAAATGGCCAGCCCCAGCCCCGTGCCGCCGTATTGGCGCGCGATGGTGTTGTCGGCCTGCTCAAAGGAGGCAAACAGCCGCGCCTTGGCCTCGTCACTAATGCCGATGCCGGTGTCGACGACGGTAAAGGTCAGCGTGACCTGCCCGTCGGCATAGCCCGTTTCGCGGCAGGACAGCGTGACCATGCCGCCCTTGGGCGTAAATTTCATGGCGTTGGACAGCAGGTTGACGATGACCTGGTTGAGCCGCAGCGTGTCGAGCAGCAGCGTGTCGTGGCTGATGTTGCCGACCGACAGCATGAAGCACAGCTCGTTTTCCTGCGCGCGCGGCACCAGCATGCCGGCGACAAATTCAACGTTTTGCGTCAGGCTGCACTGCGTCGGGCTGAGTTGCAGCTTGCCCGCCTCGATTTTGGACATATCCAGCACGTCGTTGATGATGCCCAGCAGGTGGTTGGACGACGTTTCGATTTGTGACAGGCACTGGTGCAGCTTGGCCACGTCGGTGCTGCGGGTGGCAATTTGCGTCATGCCGATGATGGCGTTCATCGGCGTGCGAATTTCGTGGCTCATGTGCGATAAAAACTCCGACTTGGCGCGTGAGGCCTGTTCGGCCAGCAGCATGGCGTTGGTCACGTCGGTGATGTCGCTCATGGTAATCATCACGCAGCCGACATAGGCGTCCGACTCGGTGTCGACAATGCGGCGCAGCTGCACCTCGTAGAAGCAGGGCGCGCCCTGCTCGTCGTCGAGCGCCACCGAGAAATAGAGCGGGCCGTTGGAGTTGATGGGACGGCTGTCGGTTTCGGGCGCGCTGCGCCGTCCGCTTTGCAGCTTGGCCAGCACGTCGTCGTTTTCCAAGTCGATGCCGTGCTTGTCGCACAGCCGGTGCATCACGTCGTTGCCGTAGACAAACTGCTCGCTCAACGTGAGAAAGGCAACCGCTTCGTTAATCGCGTCGAAGTGGCGGCACATTGACTCCATCGTCAGGTTGGTGCTTTGCAGCACACGCTGATAGGCGCCCTCGTAGGTGTCGATGTTGGCGCGCGCGGTAATGCGGCCCTCGCGCGCCGCGTTCATAAAGCGTCCGGTATCGGTAATCAGTCGGTTAATGCTGCCTGATGACAATACAAACGCACGGCTGAGCTGCCCGATTTCATCGCCGCGCATGACCAGCTCGTCGGGGATGTTCATGTTGAGGTCGCCGCTTGACAGCCGGTGCGCGCTGTCGGTGATGGTGGTCAGCGGCCGTGTCAGCAGGTTGCGGATAAAGAAAACAAACACCAGCGCAAAGCCGACAATCAGTCCCAGCATAACCAGCGCTGAAATCAGGTAAAAGCCGTTGAGCTCTTTGTACATCCTATCCAAATCAAGGTCGGTGCCGACAAAGGCCACCGTCTGGCCGCGCGAGTTGGTGATGGGCTGATAGGCGTAGCGCAGATGGCCGTAACCCTCGTCGTAGTAGGCCAGCGCGTGCTCCATGCCCCGACCGGTGGCCAGCACGTCCAATCCCTCGGGAAACTCTTCCTTGCTGTCTGTCAGACCCAGGCCGCCGGTGCCGTCGGCCTCGTAGGTTTCCGAGTCGTAGACATACATCAATTCACCCGGCGTGCCGACGTCGGCCATGATGTAGGTGTACTTAATGCTGTAATAGTGCGTGTCGTCCCACTGCCGCTTTAGGTTGGCCAAGTCGTTGACAAAGGCCTGATACTCGGCCGTGTTTTCACGCGTCGAAATAAATGTTTCGACCAAGTCACCGTCGATGGCCTGCGACAGCATCATGTTGCTGGCGGTGCAGACGTCGTCGGTGTAGCGCTCGTAGACATCCTTGTACAGCTGGGAGAAAATCAGTACGCTGACCAGAGAGATCACGGCAAAAATAAGAGCCGCGACAATCGTAATCTTGGCGATAACGCTGATTCCGCGGTACCCGCTCTTGCTGGCTTTGGCCATAGACTCGCCTCCGTAGCTGATAATAAGCTATATTAGTATTGTATCATGGCAGTACAATCAATACAAGTGCCAGCTTTACAGTGCTGCGGCGGCTGTGGTATACTCATGACATCGTTTGCGATACGGAGGTGCCGAGTGGATTCTATTGTACAGGTCCAAGGGCTGGTCAAGTCCTATGGCGAGGTCAAGGCGGTCAAGGGCATTGATTTTGCCGTCAAGCAAGGCAGTTTGTTTGCCTTTCTCGGCCCCAACGGCGCCGGCAAGTCGACAACCATTGACATGCTGTGCACGCTGCTTAGGCCCGACGCTGGACAGGTGACGGTTGACGGTCATGTGCTGGGCCGTGACGACGACGCCATACGCCGTGCGCTGGGCGTGGTATTTCAGGACAACTGCCTTGACGCGCTGTTGACCGTGGAGGAAAACATGAAGCTGCGCGGCAGCTTTTACGGCTTGCGTGGTCAGGCGTTGCAGGGCATCTGCGACGACATCTGCGACCGCATTGAGCTAAAAGACTTTTACAAGCGGCGCTACGGGCGTCTGTCGGGCGGGCAGCGCCGCCGCGCCGACATTGCGCGCGCGCTGGTGCACACGCCCAAGGTGCTGGTGCTAGACGAGCCGACCACCGGCCTCGACCCGCAGACGCGCGCCATGATTTGGCAGACCATTTGCAGCCTGCAAAAGCAGCAGGGCGTCACCGTGTTTCTCACCACCCACTACATGGAGGAGGCCGCCGAGGCTGACGACGTGGTGATTATTGACGACGGCTTGATTGTCGCGCAGGGCACGCCCGACGCGCTGCGCCAGCAGTACGCGCGCGACCGGCTGCGGCTGTTTGGCGACCGCGAGCTGCTAGGTGCCGCCTTGCAGCGCCGCCGGCTTGCCTTTGAGGTGCGCGGCGACGGGCTGCAGCTGAGCTTGGCGTCGACGCTCGTCGCGCTTGACATTCTCGAAAGCTGCCGCGACGGGCTGACCCGCTTTGAGGTCGTGGCCGGTTCGATGGACGATGTGTTTTTGTCCATCACGGGAAAGGAGATGCGCTCATGATGGCTGTGGCACGACGCAACATCCTCATTTTCTTCCGCGACAGGGCCAGCGTCTTTTTTTCAATGCTGAGCGTATTGATTATCTTTTTACTCTACTTTTTGTTTCTCGGCAACATGATGGAGGGCAACATGCCCCAGGGCGCGCCCGGTGGCGGCGCCTTTATGGCCAGCTGGATTATGGGCGGCACGCTGGCGGTGGCCACCATCACCACCACCATGGGCGCGACGGGCCAGATGGTGGAGGACAAGGCCAAGAAGATTACCCGCGACCTCAGCGCATCGCCGCTGTCGCGCTCGGCGCTGGCCGGTGGTTACATCATCAGCACGATTGTCATTGGCCTGATTATGGGATTGTTTACCTTGGTCTGCGCGGAGATCTACATCGTGCTCAAGGGCGGCGCGCTGCTGACGCTGCTGCCTATGCTGAAGGTGCTGGGCATTCTGGTGCTGTCGGTGCTGGCCGGCAGCTCGATGATGTTCTTTGTCATCTCGTTTTTCAAGAGTCTCAACGCCTATTCGACGGCCAGCGCGCTGATTGGCACGCTGATTGGCTTTCTGACCGGCGTGTATATGCCGGTGGGCATTCTGCCCGAGCCGGTGCAGTGGGTGGTTAAGCTCTTTCCCGTGTCGCACGCCGGTCTGTTGTTCCGCAGCGTGCTGATGGAAGAGCCGATGCAGCAAAGCTTTGCCACGATGCCGGCCAACCCCGTCTACGCCGACGGCAAGGCCTTTGACTTTGCGGCGTTTGAGAAAACGCTGGGTTTGAAATTTGACTACGCCGGACACGTCGCGCCGCTGTGGGTCAGCGTCGCGGTGCTGGTGGCGACGGCGGCGCTGTTCTTTGCGCTGTCGGTTCACAATGTGCGCCGCAAGGCGCGCTGAGCAGTGAGAGGAGGAAGCCATATGAGCGGAAAAAGTCACGAATCGGCCGAGATGTATCTCGAAACACTGTTGGTGCTGGAAAAACGAAAGGGCACGGTGCGTGCTGTCGATGTCGCGGCCGAGATGGGCTTTTCCAAGCCCAGCGTCAGCGTGGCCATGAAGCACCTGCGCGAGAGCGGACACGTGCAGCTGACCGATGAGGGCGCCATCGCGCTGACGGCCAAGGGTCGTGAGCTGGCCGAGAGCGTCTACGAGCGGCACACGCTGCTGACCCGCTGGCTGACCGGGCTGGGCGTTGACGCCCAAACAGCCGCCGAGGACGCCTGCAAAATCGAGCACGTTATGAGCGCCGAGAGCTTTGAAAAGCTGAAGGCGAGTATGGCGTAAATACGTGGCAGCCGTAGGGCGAGGGTATGCCAAACATATAAAAAAAGTCTGGAGCAACGCTCCAGACTTTTTCAGACTGTTAAAAAAGCGCGCCCCGTAAACCCAGTGTCAAAAAAAGAAAGAACACGGCGACGTAAGGCTGCGTTTTGATTCTCGGTTTATGTTTTGCGGCGCATCGACAAGGTCGCTGCGCCACAATGGTTTTACTTGCTGCAGAAACGCTGTCCTAGCGTACCATCGTACGCCGACGGACAGCGTTTCTT
>JAVBPM010000025.1:0-8659 GCA_031549605.1 Oscillospiraceae bacterium
ACATCAACATGGTGTCGTCCTGCCGTGTCGCCACGCGCTCAAGCGTCTCCGGCTGGCCGGCCAGCCCGTCGTCAAAATTGACCCAGCCGTCGCGCCGCCCCGCCACCATCACCTTGGTCACATAGGGCGCACCCGCCTCCACCTGGCTGACGACAAAATCGTCGTCAATGCAGGCAATCAGCTTAATGTCGGCCGCCTGCACGCGGTAGGCGATGTCTTTTTTCGTCAGCTGCAACGACGCGGGAATCACCACGGCACCCAGCTTGTGCAGCGCCAGCGCCGTAATCCAGTACTCATAGCGGCGGCGCAAAATCAGCAGCACGCGGTCGCCCTTTTCAATGCCCAGCGAGCGCAGAAAATTCGCCGCTCGGTTGCTCAGCGCCGACAACTGCGCGAAGGTAAACACCTGCTCATTGCCCTCGTCATCGCACCACACCAGCGCTTTTTTAGCGGTATCCCGCGTCGCCCAGGCATCGACAATGTCGTAGGCAAAGTTAAAATTATCGGGGACATTCAGCTGAAAATTGGTCAAAAAGTCCTCATAGCTCTCAAATTCAGTGCGCGGCGCATAGTTATTCAGCATGAATGGCCTCCTCACAAATCACCGTTAAGAAGGTGGCCGTGCCGCCCACCGCCTTTTGCCCATGTGGATGACTGGGATCAAAATAGACGCAATCGCCCGCCTCCAACGTCGTACGACGTCCGTCGTACAACAGCTCTATCGTGCCGCTCAGCACATAATTGAACTCCTGTCCTTGATGTGTCACCAACGCCGGATCATGGCCGGACAGCTCAAGTGTCACCAGCAGCGGCTCCATGATGCGGTGCTTAAAATTGTGCGCCAAATTGGAAAAGTTGTAGCCCGGATAGCGATCGACACTCTGGCCGTGTCCCTTGCGCACGACAAAAATGCTGTCAACGTGCGCCGAACGGCCGGTGGTCAGCTCGGTCACGTCCATGTGGAACATCACCGACAGATGATACAGCACCGAAATGGGGATATCGACACCCTGTACCTCGTAATTGACATAGGTTTCCAACGGAATCTGCAGCGCCGCGGCCATTTCAGCCTGCGACAACTCACTGATTTCGCGCAGCTCACGGATGCGCGCACCAATTTGATTGGTGGACATGGAAATACCCCCTTTTAGTATAATTACCCATAATCATACCAAACGGGGGTCGTTAAGTAAAGCCCTTTTGTCGCTGTATGTCGCGTCGACGCACAACTGCGCCGTTAGCGCAGCCCGTTTCGGCGATAGACCGCCGTGATATGGCGCAGCCGGTCGCACAGTCCGCCGTTCATCGCCTCGGCGCGCACGCGCCAGCGCCAGTTGTTTCCCAGCGTAGACGGCGTATTGATGCGCGCGTCACCGCCCAAGCCCAGCACGTCCTGAAACGCGGCGATGGCCAAATGGGCACAGCTGCCCCACACCGACTTGACCGCCCCCCAGGACAGCCCCTCGGCGTCATTTAGGCGCAGATAATCGGTGGCAAAGGCCGCCTGCTCCGGCGTTGCCTCCACCGTCAGCCACTCCAAAAACGTCGGCGAGTCGTGGTTGGAGGTATAGGCCACGCAGTTGTCGATGATGTTGTGCGGCAGGTAAATGCTGTCGCCGCCGGCGTCAAAGCCGTACACCAGCAGCCGCAGCCCCGGCAGCCCGGTGTTTTCCAGAAACGCAAAGACTGCCGGCGTCAATATCCCCAAATCCTCGGCGACAATGCGCGCGTCGGGCAGCGCGCGGCGCACGGCCTCAAACCACTTCATGGCCGGCCCCTTGCGCCACTTGCCCTCCATCGCCGTCTCTGCGGCGGCCGGTACCGCCCAGTAGCTCTCAAAGCCGCGAAAGTGGTCAATGCGCACGACGTCAAAGCGCGCCGCCTCATGCCGCACGCGCTCAATCCACCAGCTGTAGCCGTCGTGTTCCATGTGCTTCCAGCGATACAGCGGATTGCCCCACAGCTGACCCGTGGCCGAAAACAAGTCGGGCGGCACGCCCGCCACCCACGTCGGACGTCGGTGCGCATCAAGCATAAACAGCTCCGGCTTGGCCCACACCTCCGCGCTGTCGGCCGAGACGTAGATGGGCATATCGCCAATCAGCAGCACGCCGCGGCTGTTGGCATACGCCTTGAGCGCCGCCCACTGCGTAAAGAAGCAGTACTGCATAAACACCTGAAAACCAACCTCGTCGGCCAGCAGCGCGCCGTAGCTGGCGCGCGCGTCGGGCTGGCTGCGCAAAATAGCACGGTCGGGCCACTGTTGCAACGCCACCATGCCAAAGTGCGTCTTAACCGCCATAAACAACGCGTAATCGGCCAACCAAAAGCGCTGGGCGACCTCAAAGGCAGCCAACTCCTCGACCAGCTGGGCCTTGCCGCGCTCATAGGCAACACGCAACACCTTAAGACGCTCGGCATACAGCTTTTCATAATCAACACAATCGGGATTGCCCTGCCCAAAGTCAACCGACTGGTAATCGCCCGGCTGCAGCAACCCCTGCTCGGCCAACAAATCAAGGTCAATAAAATACGGATTACCGGCAAAGGCCGAGCACGACTGATACGGGCTGTCGCCATAGCCGGTAGGCGTCATCGGCAACACCTGCCAATAGCGCTGTCCCGCCTTGACCAGAAAATCAACAAAATCAAACGCGCCACGCCCCAGCGTGCCGATGCCATACGGCCCCGGCAGTGAAAACACCGGCAGCAGCAGTCCACTCTCGCGCATGGAATTCCTCCCCAACGTAACAATGCCCTATTATAACACGCCGCATTAAAAAGACAAAGCAAAATGTATAGCCGCTGATAAAACTGGCAATCCTATCCACGAAAGGAAGTGAGATTGTGAACAAGGACAAGCAGAACAAGAAAGACCGCGGCGGCCAGCCGGCCAACCAGACCGACAACCGCAACAAAAACGCCCCCAACAACGCCAACTAGCCCTTATATAAGCAAACAAACCCAACCGGCCCGCACAGCGCTGTGCGGGCCAACCTTTGCGCCGAGAAAATTTCTGCAATCAGCCCCGCTAATTCGACACACCCCTCTCCCACTTATGTCGTACAATCATGACAGGCTTAGGAGGTGAGGTTGTGCGTCAGGCCGTAACCGTTGTGTACATAGACTCGCTGTTTGTCATCAATCTCATCATCAACTACCTGCTGCTGCTGGCCACCGCCAAGCTGTGCGCGCTGGCGGCCAAGCGTTGGCGGCTGGCGCTGGGCGCGTGCGTCGGTGCGCTGTACGCCGTCGCCGCCTTTCTGCCGCACATGGACGCGCTGACCTCGCTGCTGGGCAAGGTGCTGTCGTGTGCGTTCATCGTGGTCATCGCGGTCGGCTGGCATGACCGCACGCTGCGCGCCGGACTCGTGTTTGTCGCCGTCGGCTTTGCCTTTGGCGGCTGCGTGCTGGCCGTCAACCTGCTGACCCGCCAGTCGGCCGGCGTACTGCGCAACGGCGTGCCTTACATGGCCATCGACGCACGGCTGCTCGTGCTGACCAGCGCCGCGTTCTACCTGCTGCTAACCCTGGTCTTTCGCGGTATGGCTCGATTTGGTCGCCGCGACACCGCGCAGCTGACCATCACGCTCGACGGCAAGCAGGTCAGCGTCAACGCGCTGCACGACAGCGGCAACTTGCTCACCGACCCTGTCAGCGGCGCGCCCATTCTCATCGTCGACGCCCACCATCTGCTGCCGCTGTGGCCGCGCGAGGCACGCAGCCTGCTGACCGGCAGTGACCTGCACGACCCCACCACCGTCATGCTGGCACTCAACGCGTTGCAGCTGCCCGTCAAATTCCGGCTCGTGCCATACAAAACCATCGGCAGTAACACCAACTTTCTGCTCGCCTTCCGACCCGCCGGCGTCACGCTCAACGCAAAAAAACAGCACGACCTGTTGGTCGCGCTGTCGCCCACGCCAGTGGGCAACGGCGTCTACGCCGCCGTCGTCAATGTGCCGTGACGCTATTTAATTTCCTGTTCCAAGTCTTGAAAAATCGGGTCGCTAAAGAATTCAGGTATCGTCATGCCTAATCCGTCGCAGAGTATCTTCAGCGTCGTCAAATACATGTCCTTTCGACCCGTCTTGAGCGTACCGTGAACAGTGGATGGCGTTACACCAGCCCTCACGGCCAACTCATTCAACGCCATTTTCCGTTCTGCGCACAATGCAAGGAATCTGCGATCTACCGCTTCTTTTATTGTCATGCTCATCACCATAAAGAGCATAGCAAAAATCATGCTGGCGCGTATACTCAACTCGGTATACCGTATTGCGTATATTGGTTGACTATGTCATAATACTCAGGTATCAACATTTGGAGGTGCCCCATGCGCAGACCGCCCAACCTGTCCCGCAAGCGGAAGTTTGTACTCGACGCCTACATCCGGCTACGCCGCCTGTTTGAAAGAATAGGGCTGTCGGCGCCCGACAGCGTCTTTTACATCGGGGGCAGCGACACGCTGCCGCCGCCGCTCAACCACGAGGAGGAGACCTACCTCATCGGCTGCTACGCCGAGGGCAAGGAGAGCGTCAAGCGCATTCTTATCGAGCGCAACCTGCGGCTGGTCGTCTACATCGCGCGCCGCTTCGAAAACACCGGCATCAACATCGAGGACCTAATCAGCATCGGCACCATCGGGCTGATTAAGGCCATCAACACCTACAAGCCGGACAAAAACATCAAGCTGGCCACCTACGCCAGCCGCTGCATTGAAAACGAGATTTTAATGCACCTGCGCAAAAACACAAACATTCGTCACGAGGTATCATTAGACGAACCACTCAACACCGATTGGGACGGCAACGAGCTGCTGCTCAGCGACATACTGGGCACCGACAGCGACAGTGTCATGCGGCCCATCGAGGAGGACGTAGACCGCCAGCTACTGGCACTGGCCATAGACCGCCTGTCCGAGCGTGAACGAGAAATCATATCCATGCGCTTCGGCCTAAACGGCCAGCAAGAAAAAACCCAAAAAGAAGTAGCCGACACCATGGGCATCTCGCAGTCGTATATATCGAGACTGGAGAAAAAGATTATCAGCCGGTTGAAACGAGAGATGACGAAGTTGATGTGATGGGGCGCATGGTGCACCACCGACGCAACACCTACGGATGCGAAAAAGATGGTTTCGCACAGCGCAAATAACACAGAATAGCCGCTGTTCATCACAATGAACGGCGGGTGTTTTGTGTTATGAAGTCGCTGTGGGAAAGCGCCTTTTCCAGCAGCCGTTGGTGCTGCGGTGGGGGTGCCCGATAGCATGGTGCACCGCCGACGCAACACCTACGGATGAGAAAAAGGTGGTTTCCAAAAGCGGGCGAACACTCGGAATAGACGTTGACGCGGCAAGCGTCGACGGCTGTTCTGAGTTTTTCGCCTGTTTTGGAAACCACCTTTTTCAGCAGCCGTTGGTGTTGCGTCGGGGGTGCCCAATCCCCGGAAGCAACAGCGCACGGCTACGCCATGTGCGCACATCGGCAATCGACGTCGGAACGCCAACGGCTGCTGGCAAACGTAAATAGGCAAAACAAACGAAAACTCGAAACAGCCGCCGTTCATTGCGATGAGCGACGTCTATTCCGAGTCTTTCGCCTGCTTTTGTCAATTCGGTTTGCCGCATCCGTAGGTGTTCCGACGCCTCAAGCCATTACGCCATCAATTCCAGCAACTCAATCATCACCTGCGCCGTGACCCGCGCGTCGTCCAGCGCCCGATGGGCATTGTGCTGCGGTATCTTCAAAAACGCCGCCACCGACTTGAGACTGTGGCTCGGCAAATGCCGCAGGCAGCGCCGCGCCAGCTGCAGCGTGTCCATCACCTGCACCGGCGCCTGCTTGCCGTGCAACCGGCAATAGCGGTTGAGAAAGCTCATGTCAAACGGCGCGTTGTGACACACCACAATGCGGTCGCCGATAAAGTCAAGCAGCAAATCAAGATGCTGTTCAAAGGGCGGGTAGCCGGCCACCATCGCGTCGGTAATGCCGTTTACCAGCGATGCTTGCGACGGAATGGGTCGGTGCGGTGCACACAGCGATGCCAGCTCCAACCCCAGCTCCAGGCTGTCAAACTGCACGGCGCCATACTCAATGACCTCGCACAGTGCCGCCTCCAGCCCCGTTGTTTCAAAGTCCAGCGCCACGTAGCGCGTTCTGATGCTATCCATGCCAACCTCCCAACCACCGGCAGGCCTGCTCAACGGCACTCTTGGCCTCGCCGATGTCAACATTTACATTGCGATAATCAAAGCTGCGGCAAAAGGTCGTCACCAGCGGCTGCAGCTGCGCGGCTCGCCGTGCCGCCGCCTCGAGCGCGGCCTGTGCCATCTGCCTGCCCTTCTTTTTCCCCAGCAGTGCCACCGCATCAGCGACCAACCGATTGGCGTGCGGCAGGCAAAAACCCTCTATCGCCGACCACCGCGCGGCAAACGCCGGCTCTGTGTCCCACAGGTAGGCAATGTTGTCGACAATGCCGTCCATGCGCTGCTCTATCAATTCACACTGGTAGCACGACTGCGCGTATGCCGTCAAGTCCTCCGGCGATCCATCATTGACACGCATCAGCAGCGTCTCCAAAATCAACGCCAACCCCAGCTTGTTCTGACGCATAAAAAGCCCCTGCAAGTGCGTCTTGCAGAAGCCTTTTCGATCGGTCAGCGCGCGCGTGTCCGGCTCCATCATCGCGGGGCCGAGCACCAGCTCGTACGCCTTGCGCTCCACATCGTCGGCAATGCGGCACAACGGGCAGCCGTCCTCATGGCCAAAGGCCTCGTGGATGGCAATGGTGTAAATGCGTTGCTTCACGGCTCGTAGACAGCGCCCGGCTCCGGCCACAGCCGGAACAGCATATGCCCGATAATCCAGCGCGTGTCAACGGCGCCGATTTCGCCCGGATCGTCCGACGACCGGCTGTCCAGCGAGTTGTTGCGGTTGTCGCCCATGACAAACACACGACCCTCCGGCACGACATAGGGCTCGCCGATGGCGTGCACCCCGTGGTTGCGAATCCAGTGCAGCGTATTCTCCTGATTGAGATAGGGCTCGTCCAGCTTCAAGCGCTCGTCGCTGCCGCTTTTGGTCAGATAGACAACGTGCGTCTCGCCCTCGGGCACAATTTCAATGGTGTCGCCCTCCAGCGCAATAATGCGCTTCACCAGCGGCTCAACCTCCTGCTTGCCCGTCGACTTGCTCGTCACCGTATGACCCGGCTTGGCAAAGATCACGATATCGCCATAATCGGGCGTGTAAAAGAGATTGGAAATCACGACGCGGTTGTTGTTGTGCAGAGTGTCGTTCATCGACGGACCGTCAATGCTGATGATGCGCGCCACAAAGGTGAAAAACAAAATGACCAGCACAATCGAGCAGGCCAGCGCCTGCGCCCAGTCATACAATTCCTTGCGGATGTCAAACTTTTCAGCGGTCTCGGCCATTGCCGGTCACCTCCATGCTTAAAAAATGCCTACGCCGCCGGTTCATACACAGTGCCCGGCTCCGGCCACAGCCGAAAGAGCACATGCCCGATAATCCAGCGCGTGTCCACAGCGCCAACTTCGGACGAACGGCTGTCCTTCGACCAGTTGCGGTTGTCACCCATGACAAACACACGGCCATCCGGCACCACATACGGGCCGTTCACTCCGTTCCCACTGGCGTTGTTAATCCAATGCTGTGCGTTCTCCAAATTGAGATAGGGCTCGTTCAGTTTCAAGCGCTCGTCGCTGCCCTTCTTGGTCAGATAGACAACGTGCGTCTCGCCCTCGGGCACGATTTCCACAGCGTCGCCCTCCAACGCAATGATGCGTTTGACCAGCGGCTCGACCTCAGACTTGCCAGTAAGCTCGTTGTGCACCGTGTGCCCCGGCTTGGCAAAAATAATGATGTCGCCATAGTCTGGCGTATAGAAGAGGTTGGAAATCACGACACGGTTGTTGTTGTGCAGTGTGTCGTTCATCGACGAACCGTCAATGCTGATGATGCGCGCCACAAAGGTGAAAAACAAAATGACCAGCACAATCGAGCAGGCAAGCGCCTGCGCCCAGTCATACAATTCTTTGCGGATGTCAAACTTTTCAGCGGTCTTGGTCACGGCCGGTCACCTCCATACCAAAAGTAAAAGGGGTGCGCGTCGCGCACCCCCATTTCGGCGTTAAATATCCTGTTTCAGGCGGGCACGCTTACCGACACGACCGCGCAGGTAGTACAGCTTGGCACGACGGGCCTTACCATGACGGATGACTTCAAACTTGGCCACGTTGGGCGCGTGAAGCGGAAACACCTTTTCCACACCGACACCATAAGAGATGCGACGCACGGTCACAGCTTCGTTGATGCCGCCATGCTTCATGGCAATGATGGTGCCTTCAAAGACCTGAATACGTTCGCGCGCGCCTTCTTTAATCTTGACGTGCACCTTAACGGTGTCACCAATCAACAGGCGCGGCAGGTCGGTCTTAATGTGTTGCTGGGCAATGGCTTTGAGCAGATCCATGATTATTTCTCCTTTATTCAGCCACATTCTTACCGAAACACGTCAGCAGCGGAATGCGCGTTTTGTCCAATATGCGGACTGCGTTACATACTACCACACCGCACCAACGATTGAAACCTTTTTATCAATCCAAATTCATTTTTTTGTTAACTATGTACTG
>JAVBPM010000045.1:0-12720 GCA_031549605.1 Oscillospiraceae bacterium
TACGCAAGTTCTATTCCTTTGATGACTTTGCCAAACAGCTCTCACTGCACAATCGTTGGTACAACCGCTTCCCCATGAAACCTCTCGCTTGGCGCTCTCCGCTCGTCTTCCTCCGTGTAACACATGTTTGACAATCCTACAGAATACATTATATTAAAACAGCAGCCTATCAGTTTTTATATTGATAGGCTGTTGTAGAGCTTATCAATAAATCACTTCACTTAGTACAACTTCTTTGGCACAGGCTTTGATATTATTCATTTCTCCAACCCATGCCATCTGGTCGTTCGCCTTTAGTTGTTCTGTGATACCTCGCTGTACTGCCATTTGTTTACATGTAAAAATTCTGATTATTTATACTTTACATGCAAAAACGGGACCTTCCTTATGGAAAGCCCCGCTTAGGGTTGCCTTTCTTCTTTGAATACATCGGCGCACCGTATCCCCGTATATCAGTACTGTCCGGACGATAACTGCGCCTTGCTGTTCGCCTTCGTCACGTTCTGCGACACCAACAGGGTCAGCACTTCTTCCGTTACCTACAGCATATCCGTTTTCAGCGCTTCGACCGTGTTTTCCTTTTTGACCTTGCTAATCGAATAGAGCATAGTGGCGAATACCACGAGGAAGACGCCGACGACGCTAATTCCGACGCTTGCCCACGGCATGGAAAACGGGACATCGACGCCCGCCATGACGGCGTTGTAAATCAAATACGTGATGCCAAAGGAAACAGGCAGCCCGTACAGCAGCGCTTTTACTCCGTAAAACAAGCATTCGAAATTCATCATTCGGTTAAAGCCGCGACTTGTCATGCCCACCGATTTGAGCATGGCGAACTCCCGCCGCCGCAGATTGATATTGGTTGAAATCGTGTTGAACACATTGGCCACGGTGATGAGCGAAATCAAAATGATGAACCCGTAGGTAAACACATTGAGCACCAGCAACGTCTTGCGGTGGGCCTGCTCCATCTCCGCTACGTTGTAGAGCGAGTATCCCGAGGTTATGTGATTGTCCTTCAATATGGTGTTCATCTCGCCAACCGACTTGTTGGGATCGTTGGACATAAACGTAAGATAGCGTGAATCCAGCGTGCTCATGTTATACGGATAATCGGGCAGGAGCGAAACGGGAGCAAATGCGTTTATGCCGAAATTTGTTCTGGAAAAAATCGTCGCGGGCATGCTGTCTACAAAATGCAATGTAACATCCTTGCCTAATCCCGTCTCGGCGCTTTCGGCAGCTGCCAGGCTGATAGACATCGGCTTATTGGTTTCAAACAGGTCGAACACCACATATCTGTCGGTCGTCGGATCATACTCATTTACCATGGAATAGGCAAGCAGCTTTGACGAATCCTCCATATAGTCGCTTGGAGCGAGCCCCAGCTCTTTCAAGTACTCCGAAAAAGTGGCGTCGTCGATAAAGTTGATGATAACTCCGGTCTCGTAGTCCTCAGCGTCTAGCTGGCCAACTCCCAAAAATTCCCGGCTTCGCTCGCTGAAAACATCCGGCGACAGTGGTGTCATATCTTGCAGGCTCATCTGATAAGCGCTGTCGGTAATGCCGCTCACAGACTTCAACTGATCATACAGCGCCACCGTTCCATCGACAGAAAGGCTGCTCATTTCAATGGCAATATCGAAACCCGATTCGGCTATCGAGTTTGTCGCGCCCTGCTGCAAATACATTCCGAAGCCGCTCACCGAAATGAACAACACGATGCTGACAAAGAGCGATAGCACGGTGCTGCGGTACCGTTTTTTGTTGCGCTTGAAGTTTTTCATCGCGAGCGTTCCCTCAAGCCCAAACAGCTGCTGAACCAGCTTCGACGTTTTGATTTTTTGGGCGCTGATGTTGATGTCGGACGTCTGGCGGATGGCTTCGATGGCCGACAGCTTCGCCGCCTTTTTGGCGGGCAGATAGGCGGAAATCAAGATGGTCGAAACACCCACCAGTATGGCGGTAACCACCGAAACAACGGATACGCTCAGTGTGAGCGGCACATGGGAGGCCGACATTTCTTTGAAAATATCCCCGAGTAACGCCAGCGTTACCCCTATGCCGCCAATGCCGAGCAGTACGCCCAGCGGTATGCCGATGAGCCCGATGCAGGCGCCCTCAAATATCACCGACTTGCGCAGCTGCTTTCCGGTCGCGCCGACAGACGACAAAATGCCAAACTGCCTGGTGCGTTCGCTGACCGATATGGAAAAGGAATTGTAAATCAACAGCACGGAGCCGACCATGATCAGGACGATGAGTATGGCCCCCAGTGAATACAGCACAATCATGAAGCTGTCGCTGCCGGACACACCCTGAAACCGCAGCAGGTCGGCATTGTATCGGAACGCGCCGTCGTATTTCTCAGTAAAGTCATACACGGCACTCGGCCGGTCGAGCTTAACGTAAGCGTTCAGACGGCCCGCCGACGCGGCGGAAGCGCCGCCAAGGCCGGTTATAACAGAAAAGCCCGGCGCTGCATAGGATTCAAAACCAGGCCGCTCGCAAACACCGACAATCGTATAGCTTTTGGTGCCCGTGGGCGTGAACGTCTCGGCTTGGCCCTCCTGACCGCTTTGATAGGAGCTGTTTTGTCCCAACGTCTCGTCGGCCAACACACGGACACCGACATCCAGCGTCAGCGTGTCGCCGATGGCATACGAAACACCGCCGTTTGCCTCGATATGCTCGGAAATCAAAAGCTCGCCTTCGTTTTGCGGCAGTCGGCCGGCCAACAGCTTGAGCGGTATGGTTTCAAAGGCCTCGGCACTGAACGCACTCACAAATATATACGGCTTGCTCTCATTGCGGCTGCCGTCCAGTTTTGCGTAGCCGATGTCCTGTGTCACGCTGATTGCTTCGGTTCGGTCGTCGGCTGCCAGTTGATTGATAAACACGCGGTCAACACCGGTATATTGAACATGCCAGTCGCCGTCTTCGGCTATCACCGTTTGCACAAGGTAATGCTGCAAGGAGGAAATGAAGGTGGTAACGGCCGTGAGCAGCGCCGCCGAAAGGACGACGCCGACAATCGTGACAATCGTCCGCGTGCGGTTTTTCCTGAGGCCCTGCAGCGTGACTTTGTTGAACACGTTCATGTCAAATTCCCTCCTGCGCGGGACTTGACAACCTCGTTTCTCGTGATTTTACCGTCCTCGATGCTGATGATACGGTCGGCCTGCAAGGCGATGTTTTCATCGTGGGTAATGACAATCAGGGTCTGATTGTACTTTTGGTTGCTCAGCTTCAGCAGCTCGACAATCTGCTGACCGTTCTTCGAGTCTAGGTTGCCCGTCGGCTCGTCGGCAAGGACGATGGCGGGCGCGTTAATCAGCGCCCTGCCGATGGACACGCGCTGCTGCTGGCCGCCGGACAGCTGATTGGGCAGGTGCGTTGTGCGGTCGGTCAGACTCAGCGTACTAAGCAGCTCGTCAAGCCGCTCCTGGTTTACCTTGCGGCTGTCCATCAGCACCGGCAGCGTTATGTTCTCCACCACATTGAGTACCGGAATCAGGTTGTAAAACTGATAAATCAAGCCCACCTGCCGGCGGCGAAACACGGCAAGCTGCTCCGGGTTCTGGGCGTAGACGTCGATGTTGTCGACATAGACCTTGCCGGAGGAGGGCGTGTCAACGCCGCCGAGGATGTGCAGCAGGGTCGATTTGCCCGAGCCGCTCGGCCCGATGACCGCGACAAACTCGCCTTTGCCTACGGAAAAGGACACGTCGTCCAGCGCCTTGACAAGCCCCTCGCCTTTGCCATAGCTTTTGCACAGGTTCTCTACCCGTAAAATCTCCATACATCATGCCTCCCTTTCTGTTTGTCTCCATGGTAGCAAACCGCAATGACAAACCGGTGACTGCAACATGACTAAAACGTCATATAACCGTCAAGCGGCATGATGATAGTATCTAACCGTGAAGCAGGCGCCGCCGCGCTCGTGGTTGGACGCTTTGATAACGGCGTTTTGCGAGGACAGGATCATCCGGCTAAGTGCCAGTCCGATGCCAAAGTTGTTGTCCTTGTTGTGGTTGCGCTGGTAAAACCGCTCAAAGATATGCGGCAGGTCGGCGGCATCAATGCCGCTGCCGCTGTCGGTTACGACAATCTCGGTAAAAATGGCATTCTCGGCAAACGAAACGTCGATGCTGCCGCCGTTATCGGTATGCTCCATGCTGTTTTTAATAATGTTGCCAAACGCCTCTGCCGACCATTTTAAGTCGCCGGTAAAGCGCGCGGTCGAGTCGCCGTCCATGTGCAGCGTGACATCGCGCAGCTCAAGCGGGATTTGCAGCGGCTTCACCGCCTCGGCCAGCATGTCGGTTACCGCGACCGGCTCGTGTTTGAACACCGCCGTACCGGCGTCAATCTTCGATATTTTGAGCAGGCTGGTCAGCAGCCAGTCGATGCGCGCAAGCAGCGCCTCGGCCTCCCGGCACAGCTCGGTGCGGCTGCCATTGTCCAAATCGGGATTGTTCAAAAAGGTGACAATCATCGTGACAGAGGTCAGCGGCGTCCGCAGCTGGTGGGCAATGTCGGCCATAGAATTGGCCAGATAGCGTTTATCCTCCGCCAGTGACTCGGAATGCTCCTTCAGCCGCATCGTCATCTTTTGAATCTCGCTCTGGAGGATAGACAGCTCGCCCTCGTCACACTGGGCTATTTCCAGCGCATCCCGGCCGTGCAGCACCAGGTCAATTTGCTCGGAAAGCCGTGCGATTTTGTTGTACCGCCGCTGTGTATACACAAAAAACGCCGAACAGAGTCCGGCGCATACCACACTGGTTAACAGACCGGCCGTGAGATTGGCGAAAAAGCCCGCGACAATGGCAATGACGCAAAACGCAACCGTGACGATAAAAAAGACCCTGTTTTCTTTGCTTCTGAAAAACGCCATATCACGCCCCCATCCTGTAGCCAAGGCCGCGCACCGTCTTGATGACCGTCGGATGCTGCGGGTCGGTTTCAATTTTCTCGCGCAGTCTTTTGATATAGACCGTCAGCGTATTGTCATTGACAAATTCGCCGGCGATGTCCCATATCTCGGACAGCAGCTTGTCGCGCGACAACACAATGCCGCGGTTGTTGACAAACACAAGCAGCAGCTTGTATTCCAGCGCCGACAGAAACAACTCGGCTTCGTTTTTGCAGACCGTGCCCCGAACGAGGTCAATCTTGAGGTCGCCGAGCTGAACGACCGACTCGGCTTTGCCGCTCCGTCTGAGGACATTTTTAATGCGCGACAGCAGCTCCATGGGCCGAAACGGCTTGGTGATATAGTCGTCCGCGCCCAACGCAAAGCCGGTCACCACGCTGTGTTCATCGTCGGAAGCGGTCAGGAAAATGACAGGAATGTCCCCGATGCGCTTGGCCGCCGTGCATACGGCGTAGCCGTTGCCGTCGGGCAGCGAAATGTCCAGCAGGATGAGGTCGAAATGCTCGTTTTCAAGCGTATCGACCGCAGCGTTTTGGCTGTTTGCCGACGCGACGGCATAGCCCTGCCCGGTCAGCAACAGGCACAGGTGTTTAGCGATATTTACATCATCCTCGACGACTAACAGCTTGTCCATAGAACCCTCCCAATCATGCCTTACCTATTCGGGCAAGCAGTGACGCCACAGCAGCTTATTCCCCGCTGATAGCGCCGCCGACGACCTCGCCGGTCTGGGTGTCAACGTAGATGGTTAGATAGGTGCCAATGCCCTCTTGGCCGTCGATAAAGCCGACGTAATACACAGGCGCATCCCAAACAACACGCCCCTCATCGTAATTGTGCGGCTGGTCAATCGTCTCAATGGGATATGTCGACGGCGCCACGCAGGGCCGCAGCTCCACCACGCGGCAGTATAAATTGCTCTCTTGCCAGTCGCGCAGCGACTCCACCGCTCCGCAAAGAGCGCCGGCCGTCTCGCGCGCGACGGCTTCGGCCTCCTCGGGCGTTATCTTTACAAGCGCGGGGTCAACCACGCTTTCGGCCACTACATCATCGGTAGCGGTCACCTCGGCCGGCTCGTCTGTATTAGCGGCGCTGGCTGTCGGAGCGGCGGTCGGCGCGCGGTCGTTTCGCTCGTCCGAATCGCAGGCGGTCAACAACAGCGACATTGTCATAACACACAGCAAGGCAACTATTGTTTTCTTCATGTCTACACCTCCAGTTTAGAAAACACTAAGCTTTCTTCAGTGTATACCGTCATGGCCCAAAATTCAAGGGCGGCTGGATATAAACCGACCGCAGCCGCGTCCTGCGCTTGTCAGGACGCGGCTGGTGACATATTTCGACGCATTGTGACACGCGCCGCGAGGCCGGCGCATACAATGGTAACGGGGATAAGACTACGCGTCCCCGTGGACGGCGCGGCGGCGCAACAAACGCTGCCGGCCGGACGAATCTAACTATGGGAGAGTGCAGGATGAAAGATTTATTCGTTCTCAAAAACAGCGATGAACTAAACGTCACCACGCAGGGCAACTACCCGGCGTCTTTGACCTTGACCGAGGCGGGCGATCAGCCCTATCAGCTGTCGGGCACGGTTACCAATGCCGCTGGCGGCGCGGCGCTGCCGGGCGCCTATGTGGCCGTTTACGACTCGACGGGCGCCTTTGTCGCCGGCGATTATGTCGACGATGGCGGCGAATACGCCGTTGAGTTGCCCGTGGGCACCAACTATGAAGCCGTCGCCAGCGCGACCGGTTTCGCGCCGGCGGACTCGTTTACCTTCAGCATCACCGACACAAGCGTTACCAACGACTTTACGCTGACGGCCTACACCGACGAAGACCGGGTTATCTACGGTAAAGTCTTTGAGCCGGACGGCACGACCGCGGTCGGCGGCGCGCGCATTGACGTGGTTGACAGCACGGGCACCGTTGTCGCGACAACGGCGAGCATCGCCGACGGCGAATACGCGGTGCCTGATTTGGCGCTGGGCGATTACTCGCTGGTGGTGTCCAAGGCCGGCTACAACATAGAGCGGCAAGCCGTCAGCATCACGGCCGGCAGCACGCTGGTGGAAGCCGACGTGACGCTGACCGCCTTTACCGAGCCGACCGGCTCGACCATCAGCGGCTTTATCACGCGCGCCGACACCACGGGCATTGCCAACGCATGGGTGGGCTTGTACTCCTCGCCTCTCGAAGCGCTGGAACAGACCACCACAACCAATGCCGACGGCTACTACTGCTTTGAAAACCTGCCCGCCGCCGACTACGTCGTCAAAGCCAAAGCCGTCGAGCAGTAATGATGCAGCGGGAACCTGAATTCTACGCCGGTGTCACCTGCCGTTTCAGGCTCTGGTCACAACAGCATAAGCAGGTCAATCTAATGCTGCGCGCGCTCGATGTGCGCGCGCCGGCCTGCACGCAGTTTTGCGGCGCCGTCCGCGACGGCTGCACCGGCGTGTATCTGGACAATGTGTATGTGTCCGTGAGATATGGCGCATTCCAATGCTGCGGCTACACCAATGCGTGCGGCCAGTTTTGCTTTCTGGTGCCCTGCCCTGCCGGCGCGGTGTCCATCGCGCTGTGGAAGCCGGGCTACAGCAAGCACACCATCGGCGCCTATCCCGTCAACGAAGCGTGTCATCACAGCTTCCGCTTGTACCCCACTGTGTAGCTGTCTTTTCAGCATTTATATAAAGGAGAATGAACCATGAACTGCTCGAACGACAATACCAACTGCGATAAATGTACCTGTCCGTTGCGCGAGTTAGCCGGCCTGTTGCGTGATTTAGAGGGCATTTTGTACTGCTGCCAAAAGAGCGGCGACTGCCGCGATTGCCGCGACTGCTGCCAAATGTTCAAAACGCTGTACCCCAAGCTGGTCAAATTTCTGATGGATGAGGCTTGTTCCAAGGACGGTACCTACTCCGAGGCAGCGCGAAACCTCCTTCAGCAGCTGCAAACAATAGCCTACTGCTGCAAGGACTGCCGCGATTGCCGCGATTGCTGCAAGCAGTTTGAGGCGCTGTATCCCTCTCTGGTCAAATACTTGAAGCGCAAGGGCTGCCCGTGTTACTGCAAAGGCGACAAGGGCGATAAGGGCGATAAGGGCGATAAGGGCGACACCGGCCCGATGGGTCCGCAGGGGTACCAAGGCGAAACCGGCCCCATGGGTCCGCAAGGCTACCAAGGCGACACCGGCCCCATGGGCCCGCAAGGCTACCAAGGCGAAACCGGCCCCATGGGCCCGCAGGGCGTTCAAGGCCCCACAGGCCCGGTTGGCCCGGCGGGTCCGCAGGGCGAAACCGGCCCGGCGGGTGCCGACAGCACCGTACCCGGCCCCACAGGCCCGGTTGGCCCGGCCGGTCCGCAGGGCGAAACCGGCCCGGCGGGCGCCGACAGCACCGTACCCGGCCCCACTGGGCCAGAGGGTCCGGCGGGTCCGCAGGGCGAAACCGGCCCGGCGGGACCGCAAGGCATTGAAGGGCCGCAGGGCGTACAGGGCAATGACGGCCCGCAAGGCATTGAAGGCCCCGAAGGGCCGCAGGGCATCCAGGGCATTCAGGGCACGCCGGGCCCGCAGGGCATACAGGGCGAGGAAGGCCCCGCCGGCCCGACCGGTCCGGCGGGTCAGGATTCGGCCGGCTCGATTATCCCGTACACCAGCGGCACGACGTTTCCCATTTACATGGATCCCAGCCAGCATCCCTATGCCGTCGGCTTTGGTATGAACGGCGAGCTGCCGCATCCGATTGTCGACGGACGGATGGAATCGGCGGGTGGGCTGGTCACCTCGTTCCCCTTCTTCATCGGTCGCGATGTCATTGTCACCGACATGGCGGTCTCGATGATGGCGCTGGAAAGCGTTGATTTGGGCACGGCCGCCGCCAACATCTACATGCAGCTGTTCTACAAGGTCAACACCTCCTACTTCATCGCGATACCCGAAACCAAGCTGGTGATGACGCCTGAGGTGACCGGCAATATCGAAAAGGGCGACTTGTTTGAGATGGTGGCCAACAACCTCAATGTGCCCGTCGCGGCGGGCAGCCGCCTGATGCTCATCATCCACAAGGATGTTGTCGTCGCCGACAGCACCATGAGCTTTACCGCCATGATGAGCGGCAGCGTCCACATCAGAACCGTCTAAACACTGGCGAACAAGGGCTGCCGGATTGCCGGCAGCCCTTGTTCAGACCGTCAAAGAAGCGCGCACCGTAAAACCAGCGTCGGAAAAGAGAGAAAGCGGCGACGTAAGGCTGCGTTTACCTTCTCGGCCAGCGATTTGCAGCGCATCGACAAAGTCGCTGCGCCGCAATGGTTTTACTTGCTACAGAAACGCTGCCCTGGCGTACCATCGTACGCCGACGGACAGCGTTTCTTTGCCTGCGCACTCCTTTGTCAGTCCTGTTGTTTCACACACCCCTCGCCCGCTGCACGCGCTCGGCCAGCGCGCGGGTTTTGTCGTAGGCGTCCCACCGGCACTGCGCCAGCAGTGCGCCGGTCAGCTGTTTTTTCTTGTGCAGCGCGCGGACGATGTCATAGCGGCATTGGCCGCACAGCGTCTCGCGGTAGAGGTAGTGCAGCAGGTCGACGGCCGGCTGCCCGTGCAACCGCTGTGCCGCGTCGCACGCCGCCGAAAAGCAGCTGTGCCACGCGCCCTCGTCATGCGCCACGCGCACGCGCTTGACTGTTTCCATAATCAGCGGCACATCGCACGGCTGCGGGTTTTGCGCCAGCAGCGACAGCGCGACAAGCGGCTCGTCGCAGCGCGCCAGCAGCGCTCGCGCCCGTTGGCGCGTGGCCGGCGACGGCGCCAACGCCATGACGTCAAACGCCACGTCGCGCAGCGGCTGGTAGTCGGACGCCAGCCAGCGCGCGACGACCTCGTCGGTGAAGGTGTAGCGCCGGTCGCGCCGAAACGGCCACAGCAGCTCGGCCTGTTTGACCACGTCGGGCTCGTTAAGCGCCGCTTGTGCCAGCGCCGCCAAGCCGACGGCGTCGGTCTGACGGGCATAGCTCATGGCCATGCCGCGCCCGTTGTACAGCGTCCCGTCGGCGGCGGCCAGCACCTCGTCCAGCGTGGTCGCCGGCCGCTCTTGCGCCCACATGGCGTCGTAGCCGGCGCGCACCTCGACCAGCACCGCGAAGTGTGGCGAACTGACCGCCTGCTTGGCCAGCCAGTTGTGAACGCGCTTTGTCCCAAACTTGTCCTCGGCGTTGGACAAAAACCAGTTGTAAAAGAAAAAATCGGGCTCATTGGGCATCAGCCGCGTGGTGATGTCGCGCGTACAGGCGGTAAAGGCGCGCCAACCGTCGAGCGACGTCAGCCACACGCAGCACCACTCCAGCATCTCATTGCGTGGGCAGGGACTGTCAAAGCTGAGCTTGGCTGCCATTTCGTCCAGCAGCAGGTCGTACTGACGCCACAGAGCGGCGCGCGCGGTGGCGCTGCCGTCGGCGGCAAAGTGGTAGAGCAACGACGCCAGCTGACTAAACAGCCAGTGGTCGCCGCGCACGCGGCGCAGCTTCTCTGCCACCGCCGCTTCGATGGCGGCCGGGTCGCGCGTCAGCTTCGCCGCCTGATACAGATACCAGCCGCGGTCGCCCTCGCACTGCATATCGTAAGTCGTGTTGTGCAGGCAGCCGTAGCGCACCAGCTCGTCCAGCCGGCCCGCGCCAGCCTCGGCCTGCAAGGCCAGCAGCGCGGCGCCCAGCCCGCGAGAAAAATCATGGCGGAATTGCTTATTGGTCACGGCTCCATCGCCTCCTTGACCGCCTTGTCCATCAGCTTGCGGCGCTTGTCGTCGATGACGGCAGGCCGGAAGGACACGCCACTCGCCACGCGCAACTTACGCGCGGCCGGCGATTCTTTCACGGCTTTCAGGCGTTTGTCTGGTTTTTTCATTGGTCACCCGCCTTGAAGTTGTACAGCGGCTTGATCACCTTGACGATGTCGACGGCCGGCGACATGTGCGCGATCACCTCGTCCATCGGCTTGTAGGCAAAGGGCGACTCGTCGAGCGTCGACTGGTTGACCGTGGTCGAGTAAATGCCCTGCATCGACGCCTTGTACTGCGACAGCGTAATGCTCTGCTTGGCGGCGCTGCGGCTCATCAGCCGTCCGGCGCCGTGGGGCGCCGAGTTGTTCCAGTCGGCGTTGCCCTTGCCGACGCACAGCAGGCTGCCGTCGCGCATGTTCATGGGTATCAGCACGCGCTCGCCGGCCTGCGCCGATATGGCGCCCTTGCGCAGCACGCGGCGGTCGAGGTCGATGTAGTTGTGCACGGTGGCGAAGTTGTCGGCCACTTTGAGCTTAAGCGCCTTGACCAGCTCGCGCGCGATGGCGGCGCGGTTAAGCGCGGCATAGCGCTGCACCAGCGCCATGTCGTGCAGGTAGTCGTCGAGCAACGCGCCCTCGACATAGGCCAGCACGCGGTCAATCTTGACGCGATTAAGCGCCTTGAGCGCTTGCTCTATCTCATGCTCGCGACCCTGCTGCTTCAGCTGCTGAACCAGCGCCGAGCCGTCCTTGCGCTGGCGCTCGAGGGCGCGCGCGGCGGCTTTTTGGTAGTATTCGGCCACCTGACGGCCGAGATGGCGGCTGCCGGTGTGAATGACCAGATAGAGCGCGCCGTCGTCGTCGCGCGCCAGCTCGATAAAGTGGTTGCCCCCGCCCAGCGTGCCTACGCTGAGTGCCGCGCGCGCGGTATCGACGTGGCGCGCACAGCGCAGCGCCGACAGGTCTATGTCGTCGGCGTAGCCGTGCCGCTTGCCGCGCACGGCAAAGCCGGCGGGCACACGCTCGTGGATGGCGCGGTCGAGCTGTTGCAGCTCAATATGCTTGTCGTCCAGCAGCAGCGTCTCCATGCCGCAGCCGATGTCAACGCCAACGAGGTTGGGCACGACCTTGTCGGTGATGGTCATGGTTGTGCCGATGGTGCAGCCGACACCGGCGTGCACGTCGGGCATGATGGCGACAACGCTGCCGGCGCAAAAGGGCTGGTTGAGCAGATTGAGAATCTGCGCGTAGGCTTGCGGCTCAAGGCGATCGGTAAACACCTTGGCGCGGTTGTATTGTCCTTGTATTTCTATCAAAACAGTTTCTCTCCTTCTAAAAAACGACGCAAAAACGCCCGGGCATACACCCGGGCGCAACATGGCAACAAAGCGTCAGATGTCGCCATGCGTCTCTAAGCCGCACGGGTGGCAGGTATTCAGTTGCGTTGTCGGCCTAAGCATGACGTCATCCTCCTTTCAATATAGATTGCGCTGACAGCATACCACAGCGGCGAAGGGCTGTCAAGCGGCTGGATTGTGGCTCGCGCTTCAAGCCCTGTCAAACAGTGCCGCCAGTTCCGGCGCCACGACTTGCTCGACGTGGCGCATCATGGCCACAACGTCGTTCAGCGCCGCCAGCACATCTTGATTCTCTTCACAGTCAATCGACGCACACAGCGGCAGGCATAGATCGCCACGGCTCAGCACAACGCGCACCCACAGGCTGTAACACTCAGTTTGCAGCTGAATGCTCACGCGGCAGTCAATGCCGCCGTCCAGCGTCTTGGACAGGTTGAGCCAGTCGCCCAGCCCAGCGCGCAGCTGATAGTGCTGCTCGGCGAAATACACGGGCTGACTGTCGGCCAGCGACAGCGTAATAGGCTCGCAGGACTCAGATTGGCGGTTAGCACGCGACGCCAGCTGCTGTAAATCCATGCGCCGCTTGCTACTCAGCTCTCCAACACGCGCTGTCAGCGCGCGGCGTTCGGCGGCGGC
>JAVBPM010000088.1:0-32536 GCA_031549605.1 Oscillospiraceae bacterium
GCGTCGCGCAGCAGTTGGGCGCGGTAGGCGTCGCGCTGCATGGCGTTGAGTGGCTGTTGGGCTTGTTGGCTGAGTGTGGCGGGTCCGATTTGGGCCGTCAGCGCGTCGAGCTGCTGGACGGTGCAGGGCGCCGGAAGCTGCTCCAGCAGTCCCATGCGCAGTAGTGACAGACCCGACAGTGCTTCGTCGAAGTTGAGCAGCCGCGCGTTGGTCAGCTGGCCGTAGGCGCGGTAGACGCGGTCCTCCCACGGCAGGCGGGCATTGTGGTGCATGGCGGTACGCGTGGCCGCTTCCTTGTCCATCAAGCTGGCGGCGGTGTCGTGTAGGCGCAGCAGGATGTCCTGCTCGGAAAGGCCGAGCGAAACCTGATTGGACAGCTGGTAGTAGCCGCCCAGCGCCGGACTGCCCTCGCCGTAAAAGCCGCGTACGGTAAGGCCCAGCTTGCTTACGGCCTCAATGGCAAAGCGCATTTGGCCGCTTTGGGTCAGCGCCGGCAGGTGCAGCATGACCGAGGCGCGCATGGCGGTGCCGAGATTGGTGGGGCACGACGTCAAGTAACCCAGCTTGTCATCTGTGGCGAAGGGCAGCGCTTGACTCAGCTGCCGTTCGGCGGTCTGGCAGGCGGCCAGTGCGTCGTCGAGGCGGTAGCCGTTAACCAGCGCCTGTATGCGCAGGTGATCCTCCTCGTTGACCATGACGCTGAGACCGGCGGCTTTGTCATACAGCACGCCGTGGGCGCCCTGCACGCGGGCAAACTCGGGCGAAATCCAGTGCTGCTCGGCCAACGCGGACGCCTCGTTTTGTGTGTTGGGCTCAATGGCCAGCGCGGTGTAGTTGTCGGGCAGCGCCGAGCAGACCTGTTGCCACAGCTGTTGGCGCTGCGCTTGGGTCATGCGGTTGGGAAAGGGTACGGCGCTGCTGTTGCGCGCCAGCCGAACGCGGCTGGACACGGCGATGTCGTGGTTACTCATCGCGCACCCTCGCTTTCCTTGAGCAGGTCGCGCAGGCGCGCCGCCTCCTCAAAGTTTTGCTGCTCGACAGCCTGCTGCATTTGCGCTTGCAGCTGTTGCCGCGTGGTCTGCGGCGGGGCCGGCAGCGTGGTGGTATGTTCGACTGTGCCGTGGATTTGCCTGATGTACGGCAGCAGCAGGTCGGCAAAGGTAGTGTAGCAGCGTGCGCAACCGACGCGGCCGGTGTCGCTGAGCTGCTGGGCCGTTTGGCCGCAAGCGGGACAGATTTTGATTTGCTGTGCCGACTGGGAAAAGCCGGCGATTTGCGTCAGCCATGCCGGCAGGTTGCCGAACGGCGCGAGGCCTTGCTGCCGTGCGCAGTCAGCGCAGAGGTGGTGCAGGCTCGACGTGCCGTTGACGGTGGTGGTCATTTGCACCGTGGCGGGGCTTTGGTGGCAGAATTGACAGAGCATGGCGGTCAGCTCCTTTCGATGATGGTGAGCAGGACGTGCTTGAACAGATTGGCGCGCGTGATGTCGCGCAACGGCTGCGGCACAGGGCGGAGCGCGTTGTCTGAGGTGACGGCCAGCAGCAGTGATGCCTGTTCGCCGCTCAGCGCGTCGGCATGCAGCAGGTTGGCGGTAAAGGCGGCGGCACTGCGCGCGTCGATGTGCTGTCCGACGCTGTTTACCGCGTGCATGAGCAGGCTGCGCGTGCTGGCCTGTATGCGGGTGATGCGGATGTAACCGCCGCCGCCGCGTCGACTCTCGATGAGGTAGCCCTGCTCGGGCGCAAAGCGGGTGGAGATAACGTAGTTAATCTGGCTGGGCGCGCAGTGAAAGCGGCCGGCCAAGTCGCTGCGCTGCAGCTCGGCGACGCCGTCGGACTGTTGCAGCAGCTCGCGGATAAAGAGTGTGATTTCATCGCTTAGTGCCATGGGGTCAGCTCCTGTTCTTGACTTTGTTTGACTATTGTAATTTTAGTATAGCACTGTCGCAGGCCAATGCAAGATTGAAATTTGACTTTATTTGACCAATGGCGTTTGAGCCATTGAAATAGCTCCGCCTTGCGCATGCTTACTCACTTTTTCGCTCGATTTCTTCAATTTTGTCCGGCTTGACGGTTTCGTGGCGGTTGTGTGGTGTTGAGTGCGGGATAAACTCAAGCGACGGCGTGATGTCGAGGGCAAATTCGGCGTCGGTGCGGCGTTTGTTGTGCTTGTTCATGTGGCGACCTCTTTTCCTGTTTGTTGTAAAAAGATTGTAACCGCCGGTCGTGGCATTCATACGCGGCGCCTTGTCGGGGCAATCTATCGGCGGGAGTGATGGCTTTTGAAAATGAGCAACAGCGAGTATCTCGCCTATCTGAAACGTAAGGATCCTAAAAGCCCGATAGTCAAGGACACGGTGCTGGCCTTTGTGGTGGGCGGCGCGATTTGTTTGGTGGGGCAGGTGTTGGTGGGCTTGTTTCGCAACGCCGATTTGTCCGACGACCATGCCAAAATGGCGGTGTCGATGGTGCTGGTGCTTGCCAGCGCGGTGCTAACGGCGCTGGGCTGGTATGACCGGCTGGCCAAGCACGCGGGCGCCGGCACGCTGGTGCCGATTACCGGCTTTGCCAACGCCGTGGTAGCGCCGGCCATGGAGTTTAAGAGCGAGGGGTTGGTGCTGGGCATGAGTGCGCGGCTGTTTATTGTTGCGGGGCCGGTCATTGTCTACGGCGTGTCGGCGTCGGTGCTTTACGGCGTGGCGCTGCTGCTGTTTGCCTGACTTTACAACAAATGCAACGCGTGGTACACTGACGGCAGGGAGTGAGTGCTATGTCGAAGGTGTATTTCACCGATTTTAACACCAAGCCGGGCCTGAATATTCTGGACAAGCTGAGCAAGCTGCTGAAGCACGCCGGGTTGGGGCAGATGTCGCTGGATAAGAAGTTTGCGGCGTTGAAAATCCATCTGGGTGAGCCGGGTAATCTGGGCTGTCTGCGACCCATTTACGCCGCGGCCATTGCGCGCGAAGTGGCGGCGCTGGGCGGGATACCCTTCTTGACCGACGCCTGCACGCTGTATGTCGGGCGGCGCTCCAACGCCGTCGACCATTTGCAGGCGGCGGCGGAAAACGGCTTTACCGCCATGACCTGCGGTTGCCCGGTGCTGATTGCCGACGGGCTGAAGGGCACGGGCCAGCGTGTTGTGCCGGTGGACGGCAAGCACTGCAAGCAGGCCTATATCGGCGAGCTGATTGCCGACGCCGATGTCATTGTCAGCGTCACGCACTTTAAGGGGCATGGCGACTGCGGCTTTGGCGGCGCGCTGAAGAACATCGGCATGGGCAGCGGCAGCCGTGCCGGTAAGCTGGACATGCACTCGACGGCCAAGCCGCGCTTTATTACCAAGCGCTGCGTGGGCTGTGGGCTGTGCATTCGCAACTGTGCCTTTGCCGCCATCACGCGCGACGCCGACAAGAAGGCGGTGATGGACGACGCCAAGTGCAGCGGCTGCGGCCAGTGCATTGCCATGTGTCAGTACGAAGCGGTGCAGCCGGTCTGGGATTGCAGCGGCGAGGTGCTGGGCGAAAAGATTGCCGAGTACACCAAGGCTGTGCTGGACGGCAAGCAGCATTTCCATATCAGCTTCTTGAACAACATCTCGCCCAATTGCGACTGCTTTGGGCACAATGAGGTGCCGATTGTGCCCGATATCGGCATTCTGGCGTCGTTTGACCCGGTGGCCATTGACCGCGCCGCCGTCGATTTGGTCAACAGCGCACCGATGCTGCCCGGCTCGCTGCTGGCGGAAAAGGCCTATGAGCAGGGCGACAAGTTTACCCACATCCATCCGCAGACCGACTGGCGCGCCTGTCTGGCGCACGGCGAGTCGCTGGGGTTGGGTGAGAACGCGTACGAGCTGATTAAACTTTAACCACATGTTCTAACACCCCCTGCCTGTCCATATACATAGGACAGGCAGGGGGTGCTTCTTTTGTTTGCTGTGGTTAAATTTCAGACGGCGCCGGAGGCGCGGTGGCATGAACGGGCGCGGGCTTGGCTGCGGCGTGATTCGGGCGTGACGGTGCAGACGGTGACATTGTGGGGTCTCAAGGCGCTGCAGGTTACCATTACCTTTACCTGTCGGCAAAAAGCGGCTATGCGCGCCGAGCAGGTGGGGTTGGCGCTGGAGCACATTGCCGACAATCAGGTCGAGCAGGTGCTGCTGCCCGACGGCTGTCCGTATACCGATTTGCTGGAGCTGTACGGGCTGCGGCAGCCCGACCCCAAGGCGCTGTTGCCGGTCATGGCCGTGCCGCTGGTGGAGTACATAGCCAAAGAGCGCGGCATGGCGCTGGGCGACCAGATGGTGACGCTGGTGACGCCGCACATGAAGGTCGATGCCATGGCGGCGGCGCACGCGCTGTGCCGTCGCTGCAAAGCGCTGGCGCTCTATGGTGGGCATGATACGCGCGCCGCGGCGGGCAGTCTGCGCCGCTACTACGGCATCAGCGTGCTGGAGCAGCCGGCGCCGGTGCTGGCTGCCGACAGCGGCTTTTATCTGCTGTTTGACAAGCCGGCGGCGTTGCAGCCGTTGCTGATGAAGCGCGACAGCGTCATTGTGGCGGTCGGGCAGGGGTGGGAGCTGCCGCAGACCGGGCCGGTGCTGTGCGTCGACGGTGCGCACTTTGAGCCGCGCAGCGGCGCGCCGGCGCAGCTGGTGCCGGGCGTGGACGGTCAGCGCGTGCTGGCGTTGCTGGCGCAGTGCGGCGTCTACAACGCCAATGATTTGCGCGTTAGCTACGTCACGGGGCAGGGTCGCAAAATGTGGTAAACATAGGGGCTTGACAAAAGAGAACAAATGTTTTAGACTATGGTAAGAACACATGTTTGGTGGTGTGGTAATGGCCAAGACGATTTTGCATGCCGATATGAATGCCTTTTATGCCAGCGTTGAGCTGTTGACGCGGCCCGAGCTGCGCGACAAGCCGGTGGTAGTGGGCGGCGACCCCGAGAAACGACACGGCATTGTGCTGGCGAAAAACGATTTGGCTAAGGCACACGGCATCAAAACGGCCATGACGCTGTTTCAGGCGTGTCAGCGTTGCCCAGGGCTGCAAATTCTGCGGCCGCACAGTGAGAAGTATCAGCATTACTCGCAGCTGGCGCGCGAGATTTACAACCAGTACACCGATACGGTCGAGCCGTTTGGGCTGGACGAGGCGTGGCTGGACGTGGGTGGCAGCGCGCGGTTGTTTGGCGACGGACGCAAGATTGCCAACGATATCCGCGAGCGGGTGCGGCGTGAACTGGGATTGACGCTGTCGATTGGTGTCAGCTTTAGCAAGGTATTTGCCAAGTTGGGTTCGGACATGAAGAAGCCGGACGCCACAACGGTTATCAGCGAGGGCAACTACCGTGAACTGGCGTGGCCGCTGCCGGTTAATGACCTGCTGTTTGTCGGGCCGGCGACGACGCGCAAGCTGCACCAGCACGCCATTTACACCATTGGCGATTTGGCGCAAACCGACGTGCGGCTGCTGCGCGGTTGGCTGGGGGCCGCCGGCTCGGCGATTTACCATTTTGCCAACGGCTACGACAGCGACGCCGCGTTTACCGATATGTTTGGGCACGGCGATGAGGCGTCGGTTAAGAGCATTGGCAACTCGACGACGACACCGCGCGACTTGGTGTGTGAGCAGGACGTGGCGCTGACGGCGTGGGTGCTGGCTGAGAGCGTGGCCGAGCGGCTGCGCAAGCAGCGGCTGATGTGCCGCACGGTGCAGGTGTCAATGCGGGAAAATGATATGAACGGACGTGAGCGGCAGTGCAAGCTGGCGCTGCCGACACAGCTGGCGCGAGAGCTGTTTGACGCGGCGATGGCGCTCTACCGTTCCGAGCAGCCGACCAGACCGCTGCGCAACTTCGGGATACGGGCGACCGATTTGGTGTCGGACGCCGGCACCGACCAGCTGTCGCTGTTTGTTGACGAGCAGCAACGGCAGAAGCGCATGGTGCTGGAGCGCACGATGGACAGCATACGCGACCGGTACGGGCACTTTGCCGTCACGCGCGGCAGTCTGATGACCGACCGGCAGCTGACCGGCTTTGACCCGCAGCGGCACAACACAAACCCCTGTATGCGCAACAACGCCGATATGCGCGAGGTCTTTGACGGCACGGCCAGCCTGCTGCATTGATAGAAAACCCCCGGCAGAGCCGGGGCTTCAGCGTGTCAATCAACTTGTTTTTTGACACGCTGACAGACTGACAAAGAAGTGCGCAGGCAAAGAAACGCTGTCCGTCGGCGTACGATGGTATGCTAGGACAGCGTTTCTGTAGCAAGTAAAACCATTGCGGCAGATCAAAACGCAGTCATACGCTGCCGTTTCTCTCGTTTCTGACACCGGTTTTACGGTGCGCGTTTTTTGACAGTCTAAATCCCCGGCAGAGCCGGGGATTTTTTTATGTAGGAGGGGTATCAAACGGGCGGTGCAGGGCGGCGAGAAATTGCTCGGCGGTGACGTGCCGGTCGGTGCTGTGGATGCAGGTGTATATCTCGGCGCCGGGGGTGGGCGCATCGGGCAGTTGGTAGCAGTCAATGGTGCGGAAAAACTGCCAGCGCACCAGCTGGTTGTAGGCGTTGCGGTAGGTGTGTTCGACGCCGCGCGCCTTGCGCTCGGCCATCTTGCAGGCCTGGTCGTAGGACTGGGCGCGGACAAGCAGAATGGCCTCCTCAAAGAACTGCGTAACACCACTGTTGTAGAATTCGTCGATGAGCCAAGGGTCGGGCAGACCCTCGGTAATCATCTTACGAATGATACGGACGCTGTAATAGTGCCAGCTTGTATTGGGTAGCACCTCGTCACCGCCTTATGCATGTTCAGCTGTCGGCCGATTGCTGCGGAGGTGTCACTATGGCTATTTGTCCTCCTTGCCCTTGAGGTGTTTGGCAATCTTGCTCAGCAGCTCCTGTACGTCGATGGGTTTACCGATGTGGTCGTTCATGCCGGCGGCCTTGCAGCTGTCAACGTCCTCTTTGAAAGCGTTGGCGGTCATGGCTACGATGGGCAGTGTTTTGGCGGCCGGCGCGTTGAGTGCGCGAATTTTGCGGGTGGCTTCGAGTCCGTCCATCAGCGGCATTTGAATGTCCATCAGCACCATGTCGTAGGCGTTGGGGTGGGCGGCGATGCGCTGATAGGCCTCGGCGCCGTTTTCGGCGCAGTCGATGGTCAGCTTGGTGTCCTCGAGCAGGGTCAGCGCGATTTCGCGGTTGATTTCAATGTCCTCGGCCAGCAGCAACCGGCATTTGCTGAAGGTCAGCTGGCGGTCGGACGGCTCCTCCTTGGTGCATAGCAGCGACGGGTCGATGACCAGCTCGTTGATGCTGTTGATGATGGCCGATTGGAACAGCGGTTTTTGGATAAAACGGTTGATGCCGGCCTCGCGCGCCTCGTTTTCGATGCGCGCCCACTCGGTGATGGAAATCATGATGATGTTGACGCTGTTGTTGAGCATCTTGCGGATTTTGCGCGTTGTTTCGATGCCGTCCATGTCCTCCATCAGGTAGTCGATGAAGATGAGGTCGTAGCGGTCGTCGTCGTCAATCGCCTGCTGCACCAGCTCGACGGCCTCAATGCCGCTCGACGCGCAGTCGAAGTTGATTTGACAGCGGTCAAAGAGGCGCTGGAAGTACTCGAGCACCTCGGGTGCGTCGTCGACAACGAGAATGCGCAGACCGGCATAGAGCGACAGGTCGTAGGCGATGCGGTTGGACTGGTTGAGCACCTTGAGCTCGACGGTGAAGTGAAAGGTGCTGCCGACGCCCAGCTTGCTGGACACGCCGATGTGACCGCCCATCATCTCGATGATGCGTTTGCTGATGGCCAGCCCCAGGCCCGTGCCGCCGTATTTCTTAGTGGTGTTGGCCTCGGCCTGCGTGAACGAGGTGAACAGCTTGTCGATTTGGTCCTGCTTGATGCCGATGCCGTTGTCGACGATTTCAACCGACAGCGTGCACTTCTGCGGGTCGGGGTTGTCGTGCTGCCCGACGTTGAGCCGGATGGTGCCGTAGTCGGGGGTGAATTTAATGGCGTTGGACAGCAGGTTGGTGATGACCTGTGTCAGGCGCAGCTCGTCGCCGCTGACGTCGTGCGGCACCTCGGGGTCGATGCTGACCAGCAGGTTGATGTGCTTTTCCTCGGCCTTGATGCTGATGACGTTGACAATGTTTTCCAGCGCTTTTTCGAGATTGAACGCCTCGGAAATGAGAATTAGCTTGTTGGCCTCGATTTTGGACATATCCAAAATATCGTTGAGCAGAGCCAACAGGTGCTTGGAGGCGCTGTCTATCTTGGTGAGGCAATAGTGTTTTTTCTCAATGTCGTTGCTGCTCTGGCCAATCTTGGTCATGCCGATGATGGCGTTCATGGGTGTGCGGATTTCGTGGCTCATGCGCGACAGGAACTCGCTTTTGGCCATGCTGGCCTCCTCGGCGGCCAGTGTGGCGGCTTGCAGCTTGCTCTCGTATTCGCGGCGCTCGGTGACGTCGTCGTAGACGGTCAGCAAAATGAGCGGCTGCTGGTTTTCGTCGCGGATGATGATTTGACTGATGGACAGCCAGACGCTTTGGCCGTTCAGCGACGGGAAGAACTGCTCGTGATACATGAGGTTGGTGCCGCTTTCCAGCGTCTGTTTTTCAATGTCGGTCAGGGCTTTGGCGGCGGCGCTGTTAAGCAGCTGCGTTGTCTTTTTGCCGATGATTTCACTGGCGCTGCTGAGGTTGAGGTCGCTGGTAAACACGCGGTTACAGCCCATGAAGATGCCGTTCATGTCCTTCCAGTAGATGCCGCAAGGCGTGCTGTCGATGACGTCGTGCAGCATACCCTCGGCCTCGCGTATCTTTTGCTCGCTGGCGATGGTCTGACTGATATCACGGATGATGGTAGCCACGCCCAGCGGATGGTGGTGGCTGTCGTATACGGGGAATATGGTCTGTTCGATGTCAATCACGCTGCCGTCGCGGCGGATGAGGTCGCCGCGGCCGACCCAGCGCTCGTCGCGCAGCGCGGTAGGGATGCCTTCGGTGAGTACGCGCTGCGAGTATTCGTGGCTGTGCACGTTTTCAATGGGCAGGTCGTCAAAGTCAATAGCGCCCTCGTAGCCCACCATGCGGTAAGCGCCGGGGTTGTTGTAGATAATGCGGCCGGTGGTGTCGGCAACCGCGACATAGTCCTGCGAGCTCTCCAGAATCGCGGCCTGATAGCTGTTGCGCGTTTCCAGTTCCTTGTGGGCCGACAAGTCCTTTAAGATGGTGGCATAGGCAAAGACCTCGCCCTGCGCGTTGCGGACGCCAAACACGGTCTGTTCGACCGGAATCATCCCGGTTGTAGTCTTAAACGCCGTTTCACCCGACCATTCCGCGCCGGTGCGCGCGAGGGGAAACGCCTCTTGGCGCAACATTTGGTAGGTGTCGTCGCCCTGTAAATCGGCGATGGTCATCTGCATAATTTCGTCGCGGCTGTGGCCGATTTTTTCGCATAGCGCGTCGTTGACGAGTATCAGCTTGCCGTCGGGCAGCGCGGCGGCCATCATGGTTTGCGACGAGTTGATGAAGGCGCTGTGCACCGACATCCAGTCGTCGGAGTTAAAGGTTTTGCGGCGCGTCAATTCGGCGGCCGTGACATCAACCATGATGACAAGGCGCGCCTGCGAGCCGTCGGCCATGTCGGTCAGACAGAGATAGGCGTCGTAGTAGCGGTTGGTCGGCTCATAATGAACGCAGTTGATAATCAAAAAGGTCTCAGAGGCGGCCAGCAGCGCGCTGTGCTTTTCACCCTCGGCGCGCGCGATGCTGTTGACCAGTGCGTCAAAGCAGCGCTGGCCGATGAGCTCGCCCAGTGCCTTGATGCAGGTTTCGTTTTGATAGACCACCTGGTAGCCGTCCAGCGTGGTTATCATCATGGGGACGCGTAGTGCATTGAACACGGAAAGTCTGGCGTTTGCCAATGCCTGCATATCTTGACTGCTCATGCTCATCCTCCGTCAATTCGGATTTAGATGATTATAACACAGCTTGTATCAAAACAACAGCTTTTTTGCGCATTGCGAAAATAAAATGGCCGACGCGGCAAATTGCCCTTTACATAAGCTGTCATATTCGGTAGAATAGGGTAGTTTATTATAGGCTCGCGGTGCTGCCGGATGGCTTGGCAGGCTTCGCGGGACTTTGACACGGGCAAAAGACGAGTTTTCGGGGGGAAGTGCCATGCTCTACGATTTGGCGGTCGTCGGTGGCGGCGCGGCTGGCTGCAAGGCAGCAGAAGCGGCGGCCTCGGCGGGCCTTTCTACCATCATTTTGGAAAAAGCTCAACTGGGCGGAAATACCTTCCGCGCCGGTTCTACCCCTATGGGGTTGTTGTTGCGCGAGCTGACGCTGTTTCAGGCGCGCGCGCTGGACAAAGCCACGGTGTTTCCGCTGGCGGAAATGACCAGCCGTGTGCAGAAGCAGCTGGAGGTGCAGCGTCGCCGTCAGCAGCAGACGCTGGCCGAGCTGGGCGTTGAGGCCCAGACGGCGGCCATCAGCTTCGGCACGCCGACGGCCGACAGCTTTACGCTGCTGGGTCAGGAGCTGCGCGTGCAGGCCAAGAACGTGCTGCTGGCCACCGGCTCGCTGCCGGCCATTGCCCATCTGCCGTCGGCCATGAACGCCATTGAATACGGCACGCTGCTGACAAGCGGCCAGCCGCTGTTGCAGGGCAATTTGCCCGAGAGTATTTTGATTGTCGGCTCGAATATGCCGTCGCTGCAGTGGGCGGCGATTTTGAGCGCGTCGGGCTGCAAGGTAACGCTGCTGGACAGCCGATTTTCCTGCTATGACACCTTTGGCAAGGAGACGTCGACACGCATGATTGCCCATCTGCGCGACATGGGCGTGCGCTTTTTGGTGCCGGCCAAGCTGGCCGATGTCGGCTTTGGCTATGCAGTGCTGGAGATGCCCGACGGCACGGTGCGCTTTGGTTGCGAACGGGTACTGTTCTGCCGCTATCGGCTACCCGTGACGCGCGGCATGGGGCTGGCAACCATCGGTTTGCGCCGCATGGAGGGTGCTGTGATTACCGACGATCGCTGCCGCGCCTCGCTGCCCTCGGTTTACGCGGCCGGCGACTGCAACGGCAAAACCTATACCGTACAGGCGGCCTACCGCGAGGCCGAGACGGCGGTGGCCAACATCTGCGGTATTCCCGCCGTCATGCGCTACAACGCCGTGCCCTACTTTATGGAGGCGCTGGGCGAGGTGGCCAGTGTCGGTATGACAACCGACGTGGCGGCCAAAAACGGCATTAAAACCAAGACGGCGTCGTTGCCGCTGCCCTATGCCGACGCGCGGCGCTATGAGGACGAAGGGCACGTTACGCTGGTGCAGGATGACAAAACGGGCGCGCTGATTGGTGCGCACTTGATGGGCGACGGTGCCTGCCACGCTGTGCGGTTGCTGACAACAGCCATTGAGGCGGCTATGGACCCCTTGACGGCACGGCGCTACATTACGCCGGACAATCTGGCGACCGAGACGGTGCGCAGCGTGCTGCTGATGCTGACAAAAGAAGAGGGTGGTCTTTATGCTGCAAATTGAGTGCAACGGTGACGCGATACGCGTGCTGCACAACGACAAACTGGTTATTGCCCACGACCGCACGACGCCTTTTGTGTCGGTGGGCGAGGGTTCGTATAAATTTCGCTCGTTCAGCGATGGCTGGCAGATGAAGGGGCTGGTCAAGCACAAGTCAGAGCTGCCCTACGGACACTACGACAAAGCACGCAAGACGCTGCGCTTTCACAACGGCGACTTCAGCGTTACGTTTAGCATGGAGGAGACCGAGGACGGTGTGCTGCTGCGTGTGCAACGCGCCAGCAACAAAATCAACCGCTATTGGTTTACCTTTCCCTGCCGGTCGGGCACGGCGGTGTACGGCGGTGGTGCGCAGTACCGCTCGATGAACCTGCGCGGCCGCAAGATTAAGCTGTGGCAACGCGAGGAGCGGTTTAGCCGCGGTGTATTGCCTGAGATTGACCTGTCGGGCGACCGCGAGCCGAGCGGCTTTCCGCAGGCGACGTTTCTCACCGATGACAACACCTATGTCCACGTTGACCACGCCGGCTATGCCGCGCTGGACTTTACGGCCACGCACCGCATGACCGTTGAGACGTGGGATGCGCCCAAAGGGCTGCTGGTCGGCGGTGTTGAGACGCCGCAGCAGGCGGTTAAGCATCTGTCGCACGCGCTGGGTCGTCAGCCGTTATTGCCGCAGTGGGCGTATGACGGCGCGTGGATGGACATTGGCGGCGGCTTGCAGAGCATGCTGACGCAGCTGGAAAAAGCGGTGGGCGCCAAGGCGGTCATCAACACGCTGTGCATTCGCGACTGGACGGGTCTGCGCGAGGACACCGACAGGCAGGTGCCCTTTTACGATTGGGTTTGGAACCAAGAGATGTATCCGCGCCTGCCTGAGATGATTCATCAGTTTACCGTGCAGGGCATTCGCACGATGGCGTATATCAACCCGCACTTTTCCATTGAGGGTCGGCTCTTTTCCGAGGCGTCACTCAAGGGCTATCTGCTGAGAAAGACCGAGGGCGGCGTGGCTATTCACGACATGGGCGGCTTCATGGCGGGCCATCTCGACCTGACCAATCCCGAGGCGGTCAAGTGGTTTAAGCACATTATCAAGGCCAACATTCTGGATATGGGCTTTTCCGGCTACATTGCCGATTTGAGCGGCTTTTTGCCGCCGCACGTGGTGCTGCATTCGCGTCAGGACCCGGTCGAGGTGCACAACCAGTGGCCGCTGCTGTGGGCCAAGCTCAACCGCGAGGCGGTGCGCGAGGCCGGCCGCGGGCAGGATGTTGTCTTTTACACGCACGCCGGTACCGGCGGCGTTAGCCGCGAGAGCATGCTGGTTGAGACGGGCGAGCATTCGATTAGCTGGAGCCGACACGACGGCTTGCCGTCGGCACTGACGGGAGCCTTATCGCTGGGCTACTCGGGCGTCGGCGTGTCGCACGCGCCGATTGGCGGCACGCACTCGCTGATGTCAACGCGCTCGAAGGAATTGATGATTCGGTGGTGTGAGTACGCCGCCTTTACGCCGGTCATGCGCTTTACGCGCATTGAGGGCAAGCACTGGGAGTTTGGCTCCGACGTCGAGACGGGCGAGCTGTTGGCGCGGCTGACACGTGTGCATCAGCACATTGCGCCCTATATGCGCTCGCTGCTGCGCGAGTCGGCGGCCTACGGTCTGCCGGTGATGCGGTCGCTGCAATTCTGTTATCCCGACGAGAAGAAGCTGTTGAAAAACAAGGACGCCTATATGCTGGGCAGTGAATTGTTTGTTGCGCCGGTCATGCAGACCAAGACCACCAAGCGCAAGCTGTTTTTGCCGCAGGGCAACTGGGTGCATGTCTGGACGGGGCAGGAGTATGTCGGCGGCGAGACCGAGGTGCGCACGCCGCTGGGCCAGCCGCCGGTCTTTGCCAACGCCAACGGCGACTATATGCGCGTGTTCAGCGGCTTGAGCCACATTGACTGAGGAGTGATGGTATGAGGCGGTTTGGGTTTTCCAGCGACGAGCTTTCGATGAAGATTTTAATTCTCTACGCGCTTGACAAGCTGCTTGCCAACAACAGCAAGGCGGCGACGCACGACGAGCTGCAGCAGCTGGTGTTTCTTGACGACAACACCGACTACTTTATGTTTGCCGCGTCGTTGCGCGAGCTGGTGGATACCCAATACCTCATTTTCGAACGCGCCAACGACATTGATATGTTCAAAATCACCGACGCCGGGCGCAGCGCCGCCGAGACAATGGCGGCCAAGCTGCCGGCCAGTCTGCGCGACGAGTGCGACACGCAGGTGGCGCGCATGTGCGACCGCAAGGCCATCAGCGCCGCGGTCAGCGCCACAGTGACCGAGCGCTCGCGCGAGTACGTGGTGCATTTGCAGCTGACCGACGGCGCGCTGCTGGTGTTTGACCTCAATCTCATGATGTCCAACGAGGCCAAGGCCAAAAAGCTGCTCAAGCTGTTCAAAGCCCAGCCGCACAAGGTGTATCAAAACGTGCGCCAGCTGCTGGACGAGATGACAACCAAGAGCGACGACTGACTACAATAATAATAAAGACGGCTTTGGTGGTTCCAAAGCCGTCTTCGACTGTCAAAAAAGCACGCATCGTAAAACCGGCGTCAGAAAAGAGAGGAAACGGCGACATAAGACTGCGTTTTGACTCTCGGCTAATGATTTGCGGCGCATCGACAAGGTCGATGCGCCGCAAAGGTTTTACTTGCTGCAGAAACGCTGTCCTGGCGTACCATCGTACGCCGACGGACAGCGTTTCTTTGCCTGCGCACTTCTTTGCCAGTCTGTCAGCGCGTGGCGTTAGGCGAAGCTGGCCATTTGCGTTTTGATGGCGTCGGCGCTGCGGCGCAGGGCTGCCAGCTCGTCGTCGCTGTAGGTGGGGGTCAGGATTTTTTCCACGCCCGACAGGCCGACGACGCAGGGCAGGCTGAGATAGACGTCGGGCAGCCCGTACTGGCCCGTGAGCTGCGTCGAGACGGTGAGGATGGCCTTTTGGTTGTTTAGAATGGCCTGCAAGATGCGGTTGACCGCCAGCGCCACGGCGTAGAAGGTGGCGCCTTTTTTGTTGATGATCTCATAGGCGGCGTCGCGCACCTGCGCGTGCAGGTCGCCCAGCTTGGACAGGCCGCTGTCGGCGCACTGGCCGCACTGCTGGCAGTATTCGAGCAGCGTCATGCCCGAGATGCTGGTGGCGCTGAAGGCGGCGACCTCGGTGTCGCCGTGCTCGCCGATGACAAAGGTGTGGACGTTGCGCGCGTCGATACCGGCGTGCTCGGCAATGGCGTATTTCAGCCGTGCGGTGTCGAGCACTGTGCCCGAGCCCAGCACGCGGCTGGCGTCGAGGCCGGTGTAATGGCGCGTAAAGGCGGCCAGCACGTCGACGGGGTTGGTGACCACCAGTAGAATGGTCTTGTCGCCGATGTGCTGCATGACGTTGTCGAGAATGGACTTGAAAATGCTGATGTTGCGGCCCAGCAGGTCAGAGCGCGTTTCGCCCGGGCGCTGTGAGGCGCCGGCGGTGATGACCACGACGTCGGCGTCGCGACAGTCGGGGTAGTCGCCGACACGCAGGGCGGTGGGCGTCAGGAAGCTGAGGCCGTGGTTGATGTCGAGTGCGTCGCCCTCGGCTTTTTCACGGTTGGCGTCAATGATGACGATTTCGTTGGCGGTACCCGCCATCATCATGGTGTAGACCGTTGTCGAGCCGACGTAGCCGCAGCCAATCATGACTACTTTTTGTGTTTTCATACGTTTCGCCTCCTCTGATTATAGTATAGCATATCCAATTCTCGTGCGCTTCGTCGGTTTCGACAAAAAATATAGTTAGTTTATGCTAACATTTGGACTTGACAGGGGTTAGCGGCTTTGGTAGAATGTTAGCATTAGCTAACTTATGGGGTGGAGGCTGGATATGAACCATCGTCACGGGCCGCAGACCACGACGGCGCACGAGCTGAACGATTCGCACGAGGCGCTACATATTCACAAGGAAAAAACACCGCGCAGCGCGGCGGCACTGACACTGGACAAGCTGCCGGTGGGCAAGCCTGCGCGCGTGCTGGCGTTGAACGCCGAGGGCGCGTTGCGCCGTCGGTTGCTGGACATGGGCATTACGCCGCGCACCGAGATTCGCATTCAAAAAACGGCGCCGATGGGTGACCCGCTGGAGCTCAAGCTGCGCGGCTACTCGCTGAGCTTGCGTAAGCAGGACGCGGCGTCGATTGACGTGGAACCGATCGCAGAGGAGGGCTCGAAATGACGACAACCAAGAGCCTGACTGTGGCGCTGATTGGTAACCAGAACTGCGGCAAGACCACGCTGTTTAACCGGCTGACGGGCGCCAACCAGCATGTCGGCAACTGGCCGGGCGTGACGGTGGAACGCAAAGAGGGGGCTGTTTCAGGCAACAAGCACATTAGCATTGTCGATTTGCCCGGCATCTACAGTCTGTCGCCCTATACCAGCGAGGAGCTGATTTCGCGGCAGGTGGTGCTGGAGGACTCGACCGACCTGCTGGTCAATATTGTCGACGCGACCAATCTGGAGCGCAACCTGTACCTGACGCTGCAGCTGGCCGAGCTGGGCAAGCCGATGGTCATCGCGCTGAATATGATGGACGAGGTCAAGGCGGCGGGCGATGTTGTCGACGCCAAGGCGTTGGAGCACGAGCTTGGCATTCCCGTTGTCGCCATCTCGGCCAAGAAGAATGAGGGTATTGACCGGCTCATTCGCACCATGGCCGATACGGCGGCGTCGGGTAAGAAGCCGCCCATCGTCGACATCTGCTCGGGCAACCTGCACGAGGCCATTCACAGCGTCATGCACCTCATTCAATCCAACGTCGACGGCAAGGTGCCGCTGCGTTTTGCCGCGACCAAGCTGGTCGAGGGCGACGAGGCGATGCGGCAGCAGCTCAAGCTGTCGACCGAGGAAATCCATGTCATTGAGGAAATAGTTGAGATGATGGAACACCGCTCGGGGCTGGAGCGCGACGCCGCGATTGCCGACGCGCGGTACAGCTTTATCGAATCGGTGATGGTCAAGGTGGTGCGCCGTAAGCGCGCGGTGAGCGAAAAGAGCAAAAACGACAAGCTGGACGCCGTGCTGACCAACCGCTGGCTGGCGTTTCCCGTCTTTTTCGCCGCGATGGCGCTGGTGTTTTACATCTCGTTTGGCCCGATTGGGTCGTGGGTGGCCGACCAGTTCAACCTGCTGCTGGAAAAGGGTGTCGGCGCGCTGGCCGACCTGCTGATTCGGGCGGGTGTGGCCGAGGATGGCTGGGTGTACGGTCTGCTGGTCAACGGTGTGCTGACGGGCGTTAGCAGCGTAATTGGCTTTTTGCCGCCCATTTTGCTGCTGTTCCTCTGCCTGAGTATTTTGGAAGACAGCGGCTACATGGCACGCGCCGCGTTTTTGATGGATCGCCCGCTGCGCCGCGTTGGACTGACCGGCCGCGCGTTTATCCCCATGCTGATGGGCTTTGGCTGCGGCGTGCCCGCCATTATGGCGACACGGGCGCTTGACTCTGACAAGGACAAACGCTTGACGTGCTGGCTGACGCCCTTTATGACCTGTGGCGCCAAGGTGCCGGTCTACTCGCTCTTTGTCGCCGCCTTCTTCCCGCGACATGGCACGTTGGCTATGCTGGGGCTGTATGGCTTGGGCGTACTGGTGGCCATTGTGTCGGGGTTGATTCTCAAGCGCATGAAGCTGTTTGATGCGGCGGCGTCACCCTTTTTAATGGAGCTGCCGACCTATCGGCTGCCGACCGTGCGCACGACGTTACGACTGCTGTGGGACAAGGGCAGCGACTTTCTCAAGCGCGCCTTTACCATCATCTTTGCCGCCTGTGTGGTCATTTGGGTGCTGCAATACTTCACGCCCGGCTTCACGAAAAGCGCGCCCGACAGCAGCGACTCGATTTTGGCAATCATTGGCGGCGGGCTAGCTTGGCTGTTTATGCCGATGGGATTTGGCACATGGCAGGCGGCCAGCTCCTTGCTGTCGGGTCTGATCGCCAAGGAGGGCGTTATCGCCACCATGGCGGTGATTTACGCGCAGGGTGATGAGGGCGCGTTGGAGTCGATCATCGGCACGGTGATGACGCCGTGGACGGCGCTGGCGTTCCTGGCCTTTGTGGTGCTGTATATGCCCTGTATGGCCGCCTTTGCCGCGATGCGGCGCGAGCTGGGCACCAAATGGGCCATCGGCGGTGCGCTGTTTCAGACAGGCACAGCGTGGATTGTCAGCCTGATTGTGGCTATGATTGGCCGCATTGTCGTGGGGTTGTAGCCATGAGTGCGGCTGAGATTGTACTGGCCGCAGCGTTGGCGATTGCCTTTGGCGTGGTCGTCTGGCGGCTGATTACCAAGCGCGGGCGCGGCGGTTGCCACTGCGGCGGCGAGTGCCCGTATCGCGACAAATGTAAATAGTTTTGTATCGAAAAGACAGTGCCGGGTTCGGCGCTGTCTTTTTGGCAGTGATTGGCAAAAACTCCCTAAAATAGAGCGATACGGTGGTATTGTTTTCTTTTTTGACGGACAGGCTGTGTTTTTCTTGACAGTGTTATGGTAATCTTGCTATAATACTATGACTATAGGTGTGTAGCATTGCGCCACGATGGAGGAACTTGATGTTTGAAGCGATAGACCATTTTGACAAAACCGTCACCACATGGCTCAACGGCATTGATTTTCCCGATGTGCTGGACTGGTTCTTTAAGGTGATTACCTGGCTGGGTGAGTTTGGCTTTATTTGGATTCTGCTGGGCGTGCTGTTTCTCATTACGTTCAAGGACAAAAAACCGGCGATTGGCATGCTGCTGGCGCTGGCCATGTGCTTTTTGCTCAACGATTTGGTGTTCAAGCAGATTTTTGAGCGGGTGCGACCCTACGATGCACTTGACGACATCAAGCTGATTATCGGCAAGCAGCACAGCTTTAGTTTCCCTTCGGGTCACGCCGCCAACGGCATGGCCGCCGCGTTTGGCTTCTTCTGCCTGACGAAAAGCAACTGGCGCTGGGTGCTGGTGACGCTGGCGGTGCTGATCGGCATTTCGCGCATCTATCTCAAGATGCACTACTGTTCCGACGTGGCTGTCGGGCTGCTGCTGGGCATGGCCGTCGGGTTTGTCGCTTCGCTGTTGGTGCGCGGCTGGTATGCGCGCGGCGGACGCAAACGCAGGGCGCGCCGTTGAGAATCGGCGGCGTAACCATTGCCGTGCCTGTGGCGCTTGCGCCGATGGCCGGCGTCAGTGATTTGGCGTTCCGCACCATTTGCCGGCAGCACGGCTGCGGCTATACCGTGACCGAGATGGTCAGCGCCAAGGCGCTGATGTATCAGGACAAGAAAACCTGTCGGCTGTTGGAGCTGGGCCAAGGCGAGCATCCGGCCGGCGTACAGATTTTTGGCAGTGATCCCGCTTGCATGGCCGAGGCCGCCGATAAGGCGGTGCGGTTATCGGACGCGGATATTGTCGATATTAACATGGGATGTCCGACGCCCAAGATTGTCAACAACGGCGACGGTTGCGCGTTGATGAAAACGCCCGAGCTGGCGCGCGACATTATCGAGGCGACCGTCCGCGCGGCGTCGGTGCCGGTGACCGTTAAGATGCGGCTGGGCTGGGACAAAGGCAGCATCAACTGCGTTGAGTTTGCCCAGATGGCGCAGCAGGCGGGCGCTGCGGCGGTTTGTGTGCATGGCCGCACCAAGAGCATGCAGTACGGCGGCGTGGCCGACCACGACATGGTGGCCAAGGTTAAGGCGGCGGTTTCCATTCCCGTGTGGGTCAACGGCGACGTACACGACGTTGTCACGGCACAGCGCGCACTGGCTGTCAGCGGGGCTGACGGCGTGATGATAGGTCGAGCTGCCTTTGGCAATCCCTGGTTGTTTGGTCAGGTGGCGGCCGCGCTGCGTGGCGAGCCGATACCGGCGCTGCCGACTGTGGTGCAGCGAGTGGAGACGGCGCAGGCGCAGTTTGCGCTGGCGCACGAGCACTTGGGCGAGCGCGTGGCCGTGCTGGAGGCGCGCAAACACTTTGCGTGGTATTTGCGCGGGCTACCCTATATGCAGCCTTATAAATTGGCGATCAACGCCATGCAGTCGAGTGGCGATTTCTATGCCCTTGCCGCGCAAATCAAGCGCGACAATGGCGGTCATTTTTCAACAAACAGGATGTGATTGGGTGGAAGAACTGGCTTTGATTCAAAAGGCGAGGGATGGCGACCATGCCGCCTTTGACGAGATTGTCAAGCAATACGAAAAGCCGGTCTACAACCTGGCACTTCGGATGTGCAACAACCGCGACGACGCATTTGACATCGCGCAGGACGCCTTTATGAACCTGTATCGCGGCTTTGGGTCGTTTAAGGGCGACAGCAAGCTGTCGACATGGATTTATCGCATTACCTCCAACGCCGCGATTGACTTAATTCGCAAGCGTAAGAAGGAATATCGTTTTTATCTCGTCGACGAAGACGATGAAGAGTTTGTCACCGAGACGCCCGATATGACCTACGAGCCGTATCAGGAGCTGGCGCGCACCGAATTGCGCAAGGATATTTACAACGCCTTGGAGAAATTGAAGCCGGAATATCGGCTGGCGTTTATCCTGCGAGAGTTGCAGGGCAAGAACTACGCCGAGATTGCCGAAATCATGGATTGCGAGGAGGGCACGGTGAAGTCGCGCCTGTTCCGAGCCCGTGAACAACTGCGAAATATTTTGGTGAAAAGCGGGAACTTTCCCTGAGTCGGCTCGTCATAGAAGTAACGACTATTCAGAACCATCGGAGTGCAATTATGTAAACCGGCGGTGACAGTTGTAGAGAAAGTTAGGAGGTGTATGTCATGGACTGTAAGCAGGCTTTTGAGCAGATGAACCTGAAATTGGACGGGTACCAGATCAATGAAGTGGACTTTGAAAGCCATTTGAGCGGCTGTGCGCAGTGCCGAAGCCGGTACGCTTCATTTATGACGATACACGACGCCTGTGAGGATGCCGAGATGGAAGAGGTGCCGGCGTCATTGCGGTCGGGGTTACAGTATCGTGTGCGTAAAGAGGATAAGGCGAGTAAGTTTAAGTTTATGAGCCTGGGTCGTTTTGGCTATGCGGCGGCAGCGGTTGTTGTCGGCGTGTTAATTTGGCAGTTCTATCCCACCATTGTCGGGCCCGAAGCCAACCCGACGAACGGGCCGGTGATTATTGAAACGGGTTCGGTGCCGCGTGCCACGCTGGCGCCCTTTGACAGCAAGATGAACTCGGCGGCGCTGCTGCGTGAAGCGGCCCAGCCGGTTGTCGATACCATTACCATGGGCAAGCCGGTGGCCGATGAGGCCATGGCTATTAAAATCGGCGAGTCGGTTATGGCGCGGCTGTACGGCGAGGATCACACGCATTGCCTGCCGCTGGCGGCCGAGTACAGCGCCGAGGCCGATATGTGGACGGTGCGCGGCGCGGCGACGGGTCATGCCGGAAGCGGCGTGTTCCAGCTGCAAATGAACGGCACAACCGGGCAGGTCTTTGAGGTCGTGCACGGAAAATAGAAGAGTGGCAGCCATGCGAGTGTTCGCGTGGCTGCTGTTTTTTTGTCTGATAGGGAATGGAGGCTTTGTTCGTATGAACATTAGCGAACGAGAAAACGCGCTGTTTACTCGGTGGGCGCAGAAGCATAGTGGCGAGAAATTTGTCAGGGATGGTGTACCCTTTCCGGGGGACTATGAAAAGGCGAGCGTCAAGATTACCTTTGTGCTGAAAGAAGCCAATGACTTTGATTCGACGCACGACAACGATATGCGCACATGGATTCAGAGTGACGGCGCGCGTTGGCAAACTTGGTCTAATATCATCCGCTGGACACAGGCGATTTTGGATGACGGCTGTGCGTATCCGCAGGATGTTGACCTGTTTGACGGACTGAAACGAATTAGCTTTCTCAACCTGAAAAAGATAGACGGCGGAGCACAGTCCAAACCTGCGGAAATCAAAAAGTACGCGAAGGCTGATGCTGAGGAGCTTTTGGAGCAGCTTACAATTTATCAGCCGGATATCATTGTCTGCTGTGGCAAAGATTTGGTGGCCGATTGCTTGGCCGACTTTGTTTTCGATTATAAGGGCGAGTGGACGCACGACGAGGCCGCCTATCGCTCTTGCTGCTGGTTCTATACCGAGCGACTGGGTAAAACTACCGCCGTGTTGAATTGTTTTCACCCGATAAATATGGGTACAGGGTATGCGAATGAGACGTTGTTTCATGCCATTAGGGCTGTTGCGCCCAAGGTGTTGAAAGGCGGGGCGCGTTAGCGGAGGCTGGTTGTATACTCGATGAATGGTATCTTAGGAGTTGGGCGGCTTTTGTCGCCCTACTTTTTTGCTGTCCTGTGATTGGGGCAGCGGTACTCATGCGCCGATAGTTAAAAAACCCGTAACTGCATGGTGGTTCAGCCTTGCATTTTTTCTTGCATTCTAGTATAATCAGCTGATACCATGCGTGTCGCATGGAGATTGATTTTAGTGACGAGGTATAGATACATGGAGCTGCCCCCGATGATTCCGCTGTTGCCGCTGCGCGGCATGACAGTGTTTCCGCATATGGTTGTTCACTTTGACGTCGGACGCGAAAAGTCGGTCAAGGCGCTGGAGGCTGTCATGAAGGGCGATCGGCGCATTTTGCTGGCGGCGCAGCGCGACCTGCGTGACGACGAGCCGGGCATCGACCAGATTTACAGCGTGGGCACGGTGGCGGTCATCCGTCAGGTGCTTAAAATATCCGGCGACAGCATTCGCGTGATGGCCGAGGGTCAGGAGCGCGTGCGCATTACAGGGCAGGTCAGCGACTCGCCCTTTTTGCTGGCTACCATTGAGCCCTTTATCCCCACCAAGCGGCGGCTGTCGGCTGTGCGCGGCGAGGCGCTGGTGCGCAGCGCGGTTGAGCTGTTTAACGACTATGCGTCGATTGCGCCCAAGATGAGCGACGAGGTGTTGTTTAACGTCAACAGCGAGAAGTCGCCCGAGGCGCTGGCCGATACGATGGCACAAAACTTGGCCGTCAGCTTTGAGCAGCAGCAGGAGATTTTGGAGGCCGGTAACGCCTATTCGCGGCTGGAACTGCTGATTGGGCTGATTACGCACGAGATAGACGTGTTGAATATTGAACGCGAGATTCAGGGCAAGCTGCGTGGTCAGCTGTCCAAAAACCAGCGCGATTACTACCTGCGCGAGCAGCTGAAAACCATTCAAGAGGAGCTGAACGAAGGCGACGAGACGGGTGGGTCGGTCGACGACAACGACATTGACTACTACCGGCAGGCCATTGTCAAGCTGGAGTTTGCGCAGGACATTGAAGAAAAGCTGATGAAAGAGACGCATCGGCTGGCGCAGATGCACTTCAGCTCGCCGGAGGCGGCGGTCATTCGCACCTACCTCGACACGGTGCTGGAGCTGCCGTGGCGTGAGCGCACCGACGACCGGCTGAGCATCAAGGCGGCCGAGCGCGTGCTCAACACCGACCATTATGGTTTAGACAAGGTCAAGGAGCGCATCCTTGAATTTTTGGCCGTTAAGCAGCTGGCACCCGAGCTGAAAGGGCAAATTCTCTGTTTGGTCGGGCCGCCGGGCGTGGGCAAAACCTCGGTGGGCGGCAGCATTGCGCGCGCGCTCAACCGAAAGCTGTCGCGCATTTCACTGGGCGGCGTGCGTGACGAGGCCGACATTCGCGGCCATCGCAAGACCTATATCGGCGCGATGCCGGGTCGTGTGATTCAGGGCGTGAAGCAGGCGGGCAGCGGCAACTGCATTTTGCTGCTGGACGAAATTGACAAGCTGGGCGCCGACTATCGCGGTGACCCGTCGGCGGCGCTGCTGGAGGTGCTGGACCCCGAGCAAAACCACGCCTTCCGCGACCATTATCTGGAAATTCCCTTTGATTTGTCTGATGTGCTGTTTATTGCCACGGCCAACCGCGCTGACACCATTCCGCGCGCGCTGCTTGACCGCATGGAGGTCATTGAGCTGACCAGCTACACCGACGAGGAGAAGCTGCACATTGCCAAGCGGCACTTGCTGGGCAAGCAGATGGGTCGTCACGGGCTGGACAAGACGCAGTTTAAGGTCAACGACGGCTTGCTGCGCGAGCTGATTGCCGGCTACACCAAGGAGTCGGGTGTGCGGCAGCTGGAGCGCCAGCTGGCCACGCTGTGCCGCAAGGCGGCCAAGCGCATTGCCGACGGCGATGTGACAGCGGTCAAGCTGACGGCGGCCGATTTGCCGACGCTGCTGGGGCCGCGCAAGTACAAGCCGGAGCGACTGCCGGGCAAAAACGAGGTTGGCGTGGTCAATGGGCTGGCGTGGACGAGTGTCGGCGGCGAGCTGCTGGAGGTCGAGGCCGGTGTGGTCGACGGCAGCGGCAAGGTCGAGCTGACCGGCAATTTGGGTGCCGTGATGAAGGAATCGGCCCGCGCGGCGCTGACCTATATTCGCAGTCGCGCCGACAGCCTGAGCATTGCGCCTGATTTTTACACCAAAAAGGACATTCACGTCCATTTTCCCGAGGGCGCTGTGCCCAAGGACGGGCCGTCGGCCGGTATTACGGCGGCGGTGGCGATGATTAGCGCGTTGACGGGCCGCGCAGTGCGGCGCGACTTGGCCATGACGGGCGAGATTTCGCTGCGTGGCCGCGTGCTGCCGATTGGCGGCTTGAAGGAAAAGACGATGGCGGCGTACCGCGCCGGTGTGCGCACGGTGATTAGTCCCGCCGACAACGAGAGCGATTTGGCCGAGATTGATCCGACGGTGCGGGCGGCGTTGCAGTTTGTCACCGCCGACCACATGGACGATGTGCTGCGCGTGGCGCTGGCGGGGGCATAGTATGGAGTTTCGTCAACTGGAGTTTATCAAGAGTGCCGTCAATGTCAGCGGCGCACCGGCCGACCAGCTGCCATGGCTGGGACTGGCAGGGCGCAGCAATGTCGGCAAGTCGTCGTTGCTCAACGCGTTGGCAGGGCGCAAAAAACTGGCGCGCGTCGCGGCCAACCCGGGCAAGACACGGATGCTGAACTTTTACCTGTTGCCCGGTGTCGCCTATCTGGTAGACCTGCCGGGGTATGGCTTTGCCGCCGTGTCCAAGGAGGAAAAGGCGCGCTGGGGCGCGATGATGGAGGCTTTTTTTGCCAACGCCGTGCTGCTCAAGGCGGCGCTATTGATTGTAGACGCCCGGCATGAGCCGTCACGCGACGATTGCCAGATGCGCGACTATTTGCTGGCCACCGGCAAGCCCTTTGCCGTGGTGGGCAACAAGATTGACAAGCTCAAGCCGTCGCAGCTGCCTGCGGCGCGGCAGGTGATAGAAGGCTTTGCCGATGAGCAGCCCTGCTGCTTCTTTTCGGCCGAAAAGGGCACGGGACGCGATGAGTTGACGGCGCAAATCGGCCGATTGCTGGGACTGGGAGAAGACAACCATGATTGAACAACAGATTATGCCGGCGCTGGGTGTCAATGACGCCGGTCATTTGACGCTGGGCGGCTGCGATACCGTGGCGCTGGCCGAGCAGTTTGGCACGCCCTGCTACGTGATGGACGAGGCGACCATTGTCGCCAACTGCCGCGCCTTTCAAACGGCGCTGACGGCGACATATGGCGACAACTACACCGTGGCGTATGCCAGCAAGGCGCTGTCGTGCAAGGAGATTTACCGCATTATGGCGCGCGAGGGCATGGGCATTGATGTCGTGTCGGGCTCGGAGCTGTATACGGCGCTGAGTGCCGGTTTTCCCGCTGACCGCGTGTATTTCCACGGCAATAACAAGACCGACGAGGAGCTGGCGCAGGGCTTGGACGCCGGCATCCGCCGCTTTGTCATTGACAACATTCCCGAGCTGCTGCGCCTTGAGGCGCTGTGCCAGCAGCGCGGTCAGCGCATTGAGGCGGCGGTTCGCATTAAGCCGGGCATTGACGCGCACACGCACGAGTTTGTGCAGACGGGTCAGATTGACTCTAAGTTTGGCGTGGCGCTGGACAACGACGAGGCGCTGCAATTTTTCCGCCGCGCGTCGGCGCTCGAATGCGTTGCCGTGGTGGGACTGCACTGCCACATTGGATCGCAGATTTTCGACCCAGAGCCGTTTGCCGTGGCTGTCGAGAAGCTGATGGGATTTTGCCGTCAGCTTAACGACGAGCTGGGCACGGCGATTACCGAGTTGAACGTCGGCGGCGGGTACGGCATTCGCTACATTGACAGCCACGACCCGCGCGGGTTGGACGAGGTGGCCGCTGCCACGGCTGACGCGGTGAAGCGTTATGCGGCGCAGCTGGGGCTGCCGCTGCCGCATTTGGTGTTTGAGCCGGGCCGCTCGATAGTCGGCAACGCCGGGTTGACGCTGTACAGGGTCGGGTCGGTCAAGACCATTCCCGATGTGCGCACCTATGTGGCCGTTGACGGCGGTATGGCCGACAATCCGCGCTTTGCGCTGTATGAGGCCGTCTACCACGCCATGCTGCCGCAGCGACCGACCGCTGCTGCCAGCCAGACGGTGACCATTGCCGGACGTTGCTGCGAGAGTGGCGATTTGGTTGCGCGCGACATCAAGCTGCCGCCGGTCGAGGCGGGCGAGCCGCTGGCGGTGCTGGCGACGGGCGCTTACAACTACTCGATGGCCAGCCACTACAACCGGCTGCCCAAGCCGCCGATTGTGCTGGTGTCGGGCGGCGTGCCGCGTGTTATAGTGCGGCGTGAGAGCTATCAGGACGTCTGTGTTTGTGATGTGTAGAGGAGTGCGGCATGGGATTTATTAGGAGCTTCTTTTCCGATCCGGTTAATTTGCTGATGATACCGGCTGTGGTCATTGCGCTGGTGGTGCATGAGCTGTCGCACGCGTATGTTGCCTACCGGTTGGGCGATGTGACCCAGCAGCAGCGTGGGCGGCTGACGCTCAATCCGCTCAAACATCTTGACCCCATCGGGTCGCTGGCGCTATTGTTCTTTGGTTTTGGCTGGGCCAAGCCGGTGATGATTGACATGCGCTACTTCAAAAATCCCAAGCGCGGCATGGCGCTGTCGTCGCTGGCCGGGCCGGTGTCCAACTTTTTGCTGGCCTTTGTCTTTATGCTGTCCATGGCCATTACCGTTGTGGTGGCGGGTGACGACACGGTGCAGTCGTTTGGTGGTTCCATTTATTACAACAGAGAGTATTTTGCCGCCTATGTCGCCTTGTTTTTCTTCTTCTGCGCCTCGATCAATATCGGGTTGGGTGTGTTTAACTTGATTCCCATTCCGCCGCTGGACGGCTCGAAGGTGGCGCTGTCGTTTTTGCCCGACCGGCTGTACTACACGGCGTTGCGGTATGAGAGCTACGGCATGATTGTGCTGATTGCGCTGCTGTACACCGGCGTGCTGGATGGCTTGCTGGGGGCGCTGAAGGGCGGTATTTTTGACATGGTGTACTGGCTGGCTGACCACATCGTGTCGCCGATTGCGGGGCTGTTTTAATGGCGGAGCTGACCTTTTATTTTGAAAAGCTAATTCAAAATCAGGACGATTACGACGATTTTGACGGCCCGCTCGACATGATGCTGTTGCTGCTCAGCCGCGACAAGATTGAAATTCAGGATATTTCGCTGTCGCATTTGGTGGATCAGTACTTGGCCGAGCTGTCGCGCCGCGAGTCGATGGACATGGAGATGGCCACCGAGTTTACCGTCATGGCGTCGCATCTGGTCTACCTCAAGACGCGTATGCTGCTGACGGTGGGCGACCAGCGCGACGAGGAGGTTGACACGTTGCTGCTGGCGCTGCAAAAGCGGCAGCGCGAGGATCAGTACAACGCCGTTAAATGGGCGGCCGACTGGCTGACCGAGCACGCCGTCGGCTTTGACTTTTTGGCCAAGCCACCGTCACCGCCCGAGGGCAAGGACTACAAGCACCAGCACGAGATTGCACAGCTGCTGGACGCCTATCGCGAGGTGATGGCGCGTGTTGAACTGGAGCAAACGCCCATTATGACCGCCTTTGAGGGCATTGTCGGCCATGAGCATTTTCCGGTGGAAAACAGCATGGAGCAGGTGCTGATACGACTGCGGCACAAGGGTCGTATGTCTTTTGTTGATTTGTTGCGCGAGTGTCCGACGCGCAGCCAGCGCATTGCCGTGTTTCTGGCGGTGCTGGAGCTGTGCAAAGACTGTAAGGTAAAACCGCTTGACGACCAAAATGGCCTGTGGCTGGAGGCGTCGTAGCGATGGGAGGTGTGCTGAATGGAGCTGGAACGGACGCTTGAGGCGATTTTGTTTGCCGCCGGTGACCCGGTTAAGCTGGTCAAGCTGGCGGCGGTGACGGGTCACGACGAGTACAGCTGCTCGGCGGCTTGCGACCGGCTGGCCGACCGCTATGCCGATGAAAACCGCGGGATGCGCGTGTTGAGAGTCGGCGCTGCCTACCAGATGGTCAGTGCGCCCGAGCACGCCGCGCTGATTCGCTTGGCGCTGGAGGAGCGCAAGCCACCGCCGCTGTCCAAGCCGGCGCTGGAGGTGCTGGCCATTGTCGCGTATCATCAGCCGACAACGCGCACCACGATTGAAAACATACGCGGCGTCGACTCGCTCAACTCGATTGGCACGCTGATGGACAAGGGGTTGATTGAGGAGTGCGGACGGCTGGAGGTGCCGGGTCGGCCCTATCTGTATCGCACGACGGCCAATTTCCTGCGTTGCTTCGGGTTGACGTCGCTTGACCGTTTACCCTTGCTGCCGGGTGGGGAAGATATGGACGGACAGCTGACGCTGTAATGGCGCGGAAAGGCAAAAGGGGGTGGTGGCGTGACGGTTGTGCTATGGATACTCGGCGTTTTATTCGCGCTGATTGTACTGCTGTGCATTGCGCGCATGGCTGTGCACGTTGTTTGGCGCCCCGATTGCAAAAAGGTGCGCGTGTCGCTGGGCGTGCTTCATAAGACCCTTTGGTTTGATCGCTCACCAACGCCACGCCAACAGCGCCGTGCGGCGCGACGGGCGGAAAAAGAGCGGCGACGCACGGAAAAGGAAAAGAAAAAGCCGCGCAAGGACAAGCCTGAGAAGAAGGTCAAGAAGGAGAAGTCCAAGCGCAAGCTGACGCTGGAGCAAATTCTGCTGCTGGTCAAGGCGGCGCTGCAGGCGGCCGGTCGGTTGATTAAGGCCATCCATGTGCCCATTCTCAGTCTTGATGTCGTTGTCGGTGACAGCGATCCGGCGGATGCGGCGACGAAATTCGGGCGGGTCAACGCCATTTGGTACAGCTTGTATCCCTTTGCCTACCGGTGCGGCGTCAAGCCGCGCGCGGTGCGCTTTCATCTCAATTTCGACGCGCTGAAATGCTCGGCGCAGGGTGAAGTCAAGGTGACGCTGCGCGTGGGCGCGGTGCTCATGATTGGGCTTCGGCTGTTATTAAAATACTTCAAAGTGCGCAAACTATCCGATAACAAGGGTAATGAGATAAAGGAGAGATAACTATGGAAAAACATACCATTGTTGAGTTGATGAGCTCGACGCTGACCAAAATCCGCGAGATGATTGACGTCGACACGGTGGTTGGCAAGGCCATCAGCACGCCCGACGGCACAACCATTGTGCCGGTGTCGCAGGTGTCGTTTGGCTTTGGCGCCGGTGGCAGCGATTTGCCTTACGGCGGCAAGGCTGCCGGCGATCCGGCCGCCTTTGGCGGCGGCAGCGGCGCGGGCGTCAAGATTGTGCCGATGTCCTTTCTCATCGTCAACGGTGACGAGGTGCGCATGATTCCCGTTGTGCCCGCCGGTAGCAGCGGCGCGACCAATGTGCTGGAGTCGATTCCGACGGTGGCCGAGAAGGTCATCAACATCTTCAAAAAGAAGAAAAAGACGGTCGACGACGTTGAAATCAGCGAGAGCGACATTCTCGACTAGGCGGCAGTACGTCTAAACACACCCTTTGGGCCATACCTTGGTAGTGAAAACTGCCGGAGGTGCTGTCCATGCGCGTCAAATGTCTGTTGCTCTGCCTGTTTCTGTTAGTGACACTGGCGCCGCCGTGTGCGGCGGTGTCGACGTCTGCCAAGGCGGCCGTGCTGTTGGATTTGGAAAACGGGCGTTTGCTCTATGGGCAGAACGCCGATACGCGGCTGGCCATGGCCAGCACGACCAAGATTATGACAGCGCTGGTGGTGGCCGAGCAGTGCGACCTCGACCGCATGGTCAAGGTGGGCGCTGAGACAACGGGCGTCTACGGCTCGTCGATGTATCTCAAGGCGGGCGAGGAGCTGACCATTGAGCAGCTGCTGTACGGCCTGCTGTTGCAGTCGGGCAACGACGCGGCGTCGACGCTGGCGGTGGCTGTGGCGGGCAGTGAGCGCGCCTTTGTGTCGCTGATGAACGAAAAGGCGGCGGCGCTGGGGCTGAAAGACACGCACTTTGCCAACCCGCACGGGCTGGACGCCGAGGGTCACTACACCACGGCGCGCGAGCTGGCGCTGATGGCCGCCGCATTGCTCAAGCACGAGAAGCTGGCCGCCATTGTGGCCAGTAAGACGGCCAAGGTGGGCGGTCGCACGCTGTCCAACCACAATCGGCTGCTGTCGATGGTGGACGGTGCCGACGGCGTTAAGACCGGTTTTACCGACGACGCCGGACGCTGTTTGGTGTCGAGCGCGACGCGCGACGGGCAGACGCTGATTGCCGTGACGCTGAACGACGGCGACGATTGGCGCGACCACAAGACGCTGTTGGAGTACGGGTTTCAGACCTTTAAGAAACGGCAGTTTGCCCGTGTTAATTCGGTCGCCGTGACGCTGCCGGTTGTGGGCGGCGCGTGGCCGGAGGTTGATTTGGTACCCGAGGCGCCGCTGAGCTATCCGCTGACCGATACCGAGCTGGAGGGTTGCGAAAGCCAGCTGCTGGTGCCTAGATTTGTCTACGCCGATGTGGCGCAAGGGCAGCGGGCGGGCTGGCTGGTGGTGCTGCGCGACGGCAAGGAGCTGCTGCGCACGGCGTTGCTGTATGACCGCGAGGTCAGACGCCTACCGGCGCCCGAGCCGTCTACGTGGCAGCGGTTTACCGCCTGGCTGGGAGACTTATTTTCGTAAATATAACTGAGGAGAATGGCATGCGAGTTCGAGTGCAAAAGATACTGTCGGAGCGGGGTGTGGCCTCGCGCCGCGCCGCCGAGGCGATGATAGAGGCAGGGCGCGTCACGGTCAACGGGCAGCCCGCGCAGCTGGGTCAGCTGGCCGATCCCGAGCTGGACAAAATTCGGGCGGACGGCAAGGCCATTCCCGCCGCGCCGCAGCATGTGTATCTCATGCTGCACAAGCCGCGCGGCGTGATGACGACATTAAGTGACGACCGTGGCCGCAAGACGGTCAAGGAGCTGATTGACGACGTGCCCGAGCGCGTGGTGCCGGTGGGTCGGCTCGACTACGACTCGGAGGGCCTGTTGCTGATGACCAATGACGGCGAGCTGGTGCAGGCGCTGACGCATCCGTCACACGAGGTGGCCAAGGTCTACCGCGTGCGCGTGCGCGGCGATGTGACCGCCGGTGTCAACCGGCTGAATAAGCCGATTACGCTGGACGGCAAGCGCCTGCCGGTGCCCGAGGTGCATGTGACCGAGCACGAGGACGACCGCGGCACGCTGGAGATTAGCATTCACACCGGCGTCAACCGGCAGATAAGACGCATGTGTGAGATTGCCGGTTTGCGCGTCAGCCGCTTGCGGCGGTTGAGCGTCGGCGCGGTGCATCTGGGCGACCTCAAGCCGGGCGCGTGGCGCTTTCTGACCAGCGAGGAGCTGAACAAGCTAAAGAAAACGGGCGAAGGGGACTGACGGGTTATGAACAGTCTGGCACGCATTGAGGACAAGCTAAGGCAGTGCTCCAAGGGCCAGCGCCGTATTGCCAACTACATATTGCACCACTATGACAAGGCCGCCTTTATGACCGCCCACAAGCTGGGCGAGACGGTTGGCGTCAGCGAGTCGACGGTGGTGCGCTTTGCCACCAGTCTCGGCTACAACGGCTACCCCGATATGCAGGAGTCGTTGCAGGATTTAATCCGCAACCGGCTGACCTCGGTGCAGCGCATGGAGGTCGGTTCGACGCGCTTTAGCGAGCAGGATGTGGCGCGGCAGGTGCTGCAAAACGACATTGACATGATACGGCAGACGGCCGAGCTGCTGGACAGCAGCGCCTTCAACGCCGCCATTGACGCGATACTGGGCGCCAAGCGGCTGTACATTGTCGCCATGCGCAGCAGCGCGGCGCTGGCGCAGTTTTTGGGTCACTATCTCAACCTGATTTTTGACAGCGTGTTTGTGCTCAATGCCGGGCAGTCCAACGCGCTGTTTGAGCAGTGTATGCGTATCGGCGAACACGACGTGGTGCTGGGCATCAGCTATCCGCGCTATTCGCGCTCGACGCTGCAGACGATGCGCTATGCCAAGAGCAAGGGTGCGACGGTTATTGCCATTACCGACGGGCTGCAATCGCCGCCGGCGGCCATTGCCCATCACACACTGGTGGCGCGCGGCGACATGAACAGCTTTGTCGATTCACTGGTCGCGCCGCTGTCGGTCATCAACGCGCTGTTGGTGACGCTGGGCATTCGTCGCAATCAGGAGTTTGTCGACAACTTTGAACAGCTGGAGCGCATTTGGGCGGAAAACGCCACCTATGAGTAACGCGCGCTTTGACGTCATTGTCGTGGGCGGCGGTGCGGCGGGCATGATGGCCGCCGGGCAGGCGGCACTGCGCGGACGGCGCACGGCGCTGATTGAGCGCAACCCCATATTGGGTAAGAAGCTGGGCATTACCGGTAAGGGACGCTGCAACATCACAAACGACGCCGAGCTGCCGCAGCTGATGGCGGCGCTGCCGACCAACGGCAGCTTTTTGTACAGCGCGTTTAGCGCCTTTGCCCCGTCTGATGTCATGGCTTTTTTCGAGACGTTGGGCGTGCCGCTCAAGGTGGAGCGCGG
>JAVBPM010000038.1:0-21798 GCA_031549605.1 Oscillospiraceae bacterium
ATCAAAGGCTGCCACATCCATAGTCGGTGCAGATGGCGGTGAGGGTCCACCCGTTCCCATTCCGAACACGGTAGTTAAGCTCACTTGCGCCCACAATACTTGGCTGGACACGGCCCGGGAATATAGGTATGTGCCGACACAATGACTTTACAAAGCAGGTCAAGGAACTTTTCCTTGACCTGCTTTGCCTTTGTATTGTACAGTATGTGCCATGAGAAACAAACCGCTACGAATCTTTGCCACTGCGGGCGGTACAGAGGCTGCGCCACGGGCAATCATTGTGCGTTGGCTTATTGGCAGGACAGTTATCGTCGAGGCAACTTTTTTGCTATACTCAGAAGGGAGGTGGTGCCGTTTTGGATAACCGCAGCTTTGTGCCGTTGCCGCGCTCAACGCCGCAGCAGCAGGCCGTGTCAGCCGTGCAGCTCGACCGCTTTGAACGTGCGCTGGCGCGCTGTGATGTCACGCTGCGCGGCTATGTGCTGCTGCGCAACGGACAGCTGGTGCGGCAACGCTTTTGGGCGCCCTATGAGCCGGAGGATAAGGCCTATGTCTATTCGATGACCAAGTCCTTTACCGCCACGGCGGTGGGGTTGCTGGTCGACGATGGCGAGCTGACGCTCGAGTCGCGTGTTGTTGACTATTTTCATGACGTGGTGCCGGCCGGCGACGACCATTGGAGCGGCTTGCGCGTGCAAGACCTGCTGGCCATGGCTAGCGGCCACACCACGGACACGATTGACGCCCTGCTCGCGGCGCGCGACGGCGATTGGGTGCGCGCTTTTTTTCGCGTAGCAGCCCAGCTTACGCCAGGCGAGCGCTTTGTCTACAACTCCGGCGCCAGCCATGTGCTGTCGGCGTTGGTGCAGCGCGTGGCGGGCGAGAAGTTGGCCGATTTTCTGCAATACCGGCTCTTTGATCAGCTAGGCTTTGACACCGTATATTGGGATGATAGCCCCACTGGCGAGACTGTCGGCGGTTGGGGTCTGATGCTGCGCGCGGAGGACGCCGCCAAGCTGGGGCAGCTATACCTAAATGGCGGGCTGTGGAATGGCCGCCGTATATTGTCAGAGACATGGGTGGAGCAGGCGACGCGGTCTCACAGCGACACGGCTAAGCCCGGCGAGGCGTTTGACTGGACGCTGGGCTACGGCTATCAGTTTTGGATGGGCCGGCATAACAGCTACCGTGCTGACGGTGCCTATGGCCAATTTTGCATCGTGCTACCCGAGCAGCTGGCGGTGTTGGTGCTGCTGGGCGAGTGTGGAGATGCCCTTCCTGTGCTGGGCTGTGTATGGCAACAGCTGTTGCCGGCGCTGACATCGACAACAAGTAGTTTAGAAAAACACATAGATAACAAAGAGTATCGGCTCGAAGACAACCAGAAGGCGCTACAGACGCTGCGGCTCTGTTTTATGGCCGACCGTTGCTTGATTTTCCTGTGTGACGCCGACGGCACACAAGCGCAGCTGTCGGCCGGGCGCGGCGCTTGGCTGACAACAGAAGGTTGCTTTCCGCTGGGTAGGCAGGCCTTTGTACCGACGCCGACGCTCACCCGGCGGCACACGGTGTCGGCCTGCTTTCACTGGACCGATGCGCAGACGTTGCTGGTGCAGCTGCAATACCGTGAGAGCCCGCACAGCGACCGGCTGATTATCACGATTGACGGTGACGCCGTGACGCTACTCTGCCCCGGCAATCAGACGGGCGCCCGATCGGTGCGGCTGACCGGAATAGCGTTGTAAATCGGCGCATAAAAATAAAAGCGCCGAGTCAATTCGGCGCTTTTGTTGGGCTATTTATTTGGCAGGCTTACCGTTGGCCAGCAGTTCTTCAAGTCGCGACAGTTCGGCTTTCAGCACGGCCTGGCCAGCGGGCAGGATGCCATACAACTTGCGTCGCGAGGTCTGCGAATGAAGTGAGATCAGACCATCGCGCTCCAAGCGCGAGAGGCTGTTGTAAATGGTGCCGGCGCCCAGGCGAATACGGCCTTGCGTCAGTTCCTGTACGTGTAGGAAAATGCCGTAGCCGTGGCGTGCTTCACGCAGCGACAGCAGAATGTAGTACATGGTCTCAGTCATGGGCAGGTAATCTTTGATGGCGGCTTCGGTTGTCATGGTAGTCTCCTTTCGATTCTTCCTATATCAAAATCCTTCTACGTCCGGAGCAGAAAGACCGCTAATAGGTGGCGCCTATAAAAGATGTTGCGTAAGCGCCAAGCGCTTACGCAACGGTTCGCCGCAAAAAGCGGCGCTATCGTCGATGGTGGGAGAGGGTGGATTCGAACCACCGTAGGCGTTGCCAGCAGATTTACAGTCTGTCCCCTTTGGCCACTCGGGAACTCTCCCCTATCAAAACTACCCTTCAAAAATAACATATTGGCGCCCTGCTGTCAATACAATTTTATAAAATAATGAGTGACGAAGCAGGATTGGTAGCTTTTGCATTCTGTCAGGTAGTGGCAAACCGGCTTTTGTAAGCGAGAAAAGCGGGTACAATGAACAGGGGCACATGACGTAAAGACGCTTGACAGTGGCGGCGCGGTGCGCTATGGTGGCAGAAAAGGAGTGTTGCATTTGGTGCGTTTGTATGAGGAGTGGACGGCAGGGCAGCCGGTCGGGGCGGGATTGGCAATCCGGCTGGCGGGTGACCGCCTTGTGCCACAGGCGCAGGTCGTGGCTGGCTACGCTGCGGCCGTGCGGGAGGCGGGGCTGTTGCCGGAGCATTTGGTTGTCGCGCGGCAGGTGCATGGCAGCGAGGTGCGCGTGGTTACAATGGCCGACGCCGAACCGGGTATCGAGCGCCGCGGCCATATTATACACCCAAATTTGACCTGTGATGCGCTGATAACGACGCAGCGCGGCGTGGTTGTCGGTGTTGTGACCGCCGACTGTGTGCCGGTGCTGGTTTACGACACACAGGGCGGCGGCGTGGGCGCCGCTCACGCCGGCTGGCGGGGATTGGCCGCAGGTGTTCTGCGCCATACGGTTGAGGCGCTGTCCGCCCATTGTGGCACGGCACCCGTATCACTGCGCGCATTGATTGGCCCCTGCATCTGCTCGCGCTGCTTTGAGTGCGGACCCGAGGTGGCCGAGGCCTTTATCGACACTTTTGGCCGGGAAGCCGGCGCATATGTCCGAGCCGGCAGCGGCGACCGCGTCCATGTCGATTTGCCGGGTCTGGCACGGCTGGCGCTGCGCGAGGCCGGACTGGCTGACGAGGCCATTGTGCCGGCGCAGGACTGCACGCGCTGCCTGCCGGACATTTACTGGTCGCACCGCGCGCACGGCTTGCAGCGTGGCAACCAGCTGTCCTTCATCGCGCTTACATGAGACGCGGCCTTGCCTGCGCGGCGCTGGCCGCCGTATTGCTGTTGAATGGCTGCGCGACGCTGTTTCCACACGGCACGCCGACATCGAGCACCGCGATGACTGCCACGGCGCCTCCGCTGCCGGCCGCGCCGACGGGCGCGCCCGTCAACGCCCTGCACCAGCTGCCGTGGCAAACAGTGGCCGCCATCAACCCCTATACCGAGACGGCCTGCGTCAATCTCGACGCGCTGTCACTCGTCTATCAGGGGCTGTTTGCCCTGCAGCCCAACTTTGAGCCGCAGCCGGTGCTGTGCAGTGCGCTGCAGGCGACGGCCGACGATACACGTTTTACCATAACCCTGCGCACCGCCGCGTTTCACAACGGGCGGACTGTGACAGTTGACGACGTGCTCCACTCACTGAAGCTGGCACAGCAGGCTGGATCGCGAATGAGCCAGCAACTGGCCATCATTGAAACGGCACTGGCCATTGACGCCGACACGCTTGAAATCACGACAGGCAGGCCCTGTCCGCGATTGGCGGCGCTGCTCGACTTCCCCATTACGGCGCGTGAGGATTTGCTGCAAGGCACGGGCGACTACAGGCTGCTGGCCGCCGACGGCGGCTGGGCGCTGCAGGCGGTGACCGGCGACACGCCGGTATCTTATTTTGAACTCTGTCCTGTCGAGGACAGGGCGGCGCTGGCCGCTGCCTTTGAGCAGTCGCGGGTGCAGCTGGTGCGGCTGACAGCGCAGCAGCTTCGACTGCAGCCTATTGGCGGACAGTTCACAACGCTGCCCGTCGACACCACGCGGCTGCTGTATGTCGGGTTCAACGCAAAGCGGCGCGCGTTGGCACAGGGTGAACTGCGTCGCTTGCTGGCGGCGCTGCCTGATCGTCTTGCCATCGCCGGCCAACTGTTGGACGAGGTCAGCTTGACGGTTCTGCCGGTGCCGCCGGCATCACCGCTTTATGATCAAACGGCGGCGCGCGTTGCGGCGGCAACACCCGAACAGCTGCGGCAGTGGCGTGCGACAGCGCCCAAAGCGTCGTTGACGCTGCTGGTCAACGGCGACGACGCCGACCGCGTGCAGGTGGGCGAGCGCTTGTGCGCCGCGTGGCAAGAAGGTGGGCTGGCCGTAACACTAAAGGCGATACCCCGGCAGCAGATGAGCGACGAGCTGGTGGCAGGAGATTTTGATCTCTACCTCGGCATGACGCGGCTGGCGGCCGATTTTTCACTGGCACCATTTGTGCTCAAGGACGGCAGCCTCAATGTCGGCGGCTATGCCGGCGGCGCCGCCTTTGAGGGCAACCTGACGCCGTCACCGGGCTCGTTGCTACAGTTTGCGCTGCAATGCCCCATCATGCCGCTGTGGTTCGAGCGCGATTGGCTGCTAATACGGCAGCTGACCGTCCCGGCAGCGCAGCCCTGTGACAGCCAGCTGCTGCAGTCCTTTACGGAGTGGTCATAAGCACGTTGCGAAAAAAGGCAGACGACAGTCTGCCTTTTTCTGACCTTTACAATTTGTTTACAATAGGGTGCTTGACAGTCATTTTGGTTCGTGGTATTCTTGCGTTAGCACTCGGTTAGATAGAGTGCTAAAATGAGGTGAGAGACATGAGTCTTGGGCCGCGCAAGGAACAGATTCTCAAGGCGGTTGTTGATCAATACATTCGCAGCGCCGAGCCTGTGGCCTCTAAGCAGTTGCTGGAGCACTGGGCGCTGAACGTGTCGTCGGCCACCATCCGCAATGAGATGGCGGAGCTGGAGACGATGGGGCTGCTGGAGCAGCCGCACACGTCGGCTGGCCGCGTGCCGTCGCCCGCCGGCTATCGCTACTACGTCGACCAGTTGATGGGCAAAACGGGGCTCAGCACATCCGACCGCGAGCACATCGACAGCGCGCTCAAGCACAAGGTGGAAAGTCTGGAGCGCCTGCTGGCTGAGGCCGGCAAGCTGGCGGCCGAAATCACGCGCCACCCGGCCTATGCGTTAACGCCCACGCAGCGTTATGACAGCTTTGAGCGCTTTGTGCTGTTTGCCAGCGACCTGTTGACCGTAGTCTGTGTCGTCGTTATGGCCGGACAGCAGGTCAACTCGCGGGTCGTGCGCCACGGCGAGCCGGTGATTGAATCAGCGCTGGCGCAGCTCACGGCGGCACTCAACGAACTGCTCACCGGTCTGCGCTACGACCAAATCACGCCCGAGCTCTACGACCGGCTGGAGAAGCGCAGCCTGGACGGCCGGGCGTACCTGCGGGCGGTTATGGTCTTTTTGGCCGACCTCCATGGGCAGGAGGAGCAGCTGCGCGTCGTTGTCGAGGGTTCGATGCACCTCTTCGAGCATCCCGAGTACCGTGACATCGCCAAGGCGCATCGTATGCTGTCCTATTTGTCCGACAAGAAAAATCTGGCCACACTGCCGCAGCCCTATCCCACTGCGTCGCGCGGTGTTGAGATTGTCATTGGCCCTGAAAATGTGGCCGCGGCGTTACAGGACGCGTCGGTTGTCATGGCCACCTACCACGTCGGCGAGATGCAGGGCTTTATCGGGCTGATTGGCCCGACGCGCATGGATTACCAGGCCGTAACGGCCAAGCTGGCTTACGTAGCCAGCAAGATGGAGCAGGTATTCCAAGGCCAGCCGCAAGAGGAGGAAAAGTAAGATGAGTAAGAAAAAAGGCGAAACGGTGGTGCCCGAGGTCGAGCTTGAAATTGTGCCCGAGGTCGAGTCCGAGACCGTCGTCGACGAGTGGAAGGAACAGGCCATGCGCATACAGGCCGAGTACGAAAACTTTCGCAAGCGCACGGCGCGTGAGCGCGAGACGCTGTACAACGACGCGCGCGCCGACACGCTGGCCGAGCTGCTGTCGGTCTACGACAACCTGAAACGTGCAGCCGGGCATCCGACGCAGGACGCTGCCTATGCCAAGGGTGTGGAGATGACGCTGCAGCAGTTTGACGCTGTTCTGGAGAAGTTCGGCGTTCAGGCGTCGGGCGCCGCCGGCGACGCGTTTGACCCCAATCTGCACGAGGCGGTTATGCACGTCGAGGACGACAGCTACGGCCCAAGCACCATCGTCGAAGTCTTTTCGCAGGGCTTCGTGCTAAATGGCAAAGTGTTGCGCCACGCCATGGTGCGCGTCGCAAACTGACAATAAATAGTAATAAAGTATAGTAATAATACGGAGGTTAATCACATGAAAACAATCGGCATCGACTTAGGTACAACCAACTCTTGCGTGGCAGTCATCGAGGGCGGCGAACCCGTCGTCATCGCCAACGCCGAGGGCGCGCGCACCACGCCCAGCGTCGTGGCATTCAGCAAGGAAGGCGAGCGCATGGTCGGTCAGGTCGCGAAGCGTCAGGCCGTCACTAACGCCACGCGCACCATCCAGTCCATCAAGCGCGAGATGGGCACCGGCCACCGCGTCGACATCGACGGCAAAAAATACTCGCCCGAGGAAATCTCGGCTATGATCCTGCAAAAGCTCAAGGCCGACGCCGAGGCCTATCTGGGTGCGCCGGTGACCAAGGCGGTCATCACCGTGCCCGCCTACTTCACCGACAGCCAGCGTCAGGCGACCAAGGATGCCGGCAAAATCGCGGGGCTTGAAGTGCTGCGTATCATCAATGAGCCGACGGCCGCGGCGCTGTCGTACGGGTTGGACAAGGAAAACGACCAGAAAATCATGGTCTACGACCTCGGCGGCGGCACATTTGACGTGTCGGTGCTGGAAATCGGCGACGGCGTACTCGAGGTGCTGGCCACCGCCGGCAACAACCGCCTGGGCGGCGACGACTTTGACGAATGCATCATGAACTGGCTGGTCGATGAGTTCAAAAAAAGCGACGGCATCGACCTCAAGAACGACCGCGCCGCCATGCAGCGTCTGCGCGAAGCGGCCGAGAAGGCCAAAATCGAGCTGTCGGGCGTCATGCAGACCTCGATTTCGCTGCCCTACATCACCGCCGACGCCAACGGCCCCAAGCATTTGGAGATGTCGCTGACGCGCGCCAAGTTCAACGAGCTGACCGCCGCGCTGGTTGAAAAGACGATGGGTCCGGTCAAGCAGGCCATGACCGACGCCGGCCTGCAGCCCAGCGACCTGAAAAAGGTGCTGCTGGTGGGCGGTTCGTCGCGCATCCCTGCCGTGCAGGACGCCGTCAAGAAATACACCGGCACCGAGCCGTTTAAGGGCATCAACCCCGACGAGTGTGTCGCTATCGGTGCCGCCATTCAGGCCGGCGTGCTGGGCGGCGACGTCAAGGGGCTGCTGCTGCTCGACGTCACACCGCTGTCGCTGGGCCTTGAGACCGAGGGCGGCGTCTTTACCCGCCTGATTGACCGCAACACCACGATTCCGACCAAAAAAAGCCAGGTGTTCAGCACCGCCGCCGACGGCCAAACCAGCGTGGAAATTCACGTCTTGCAGGGCGAGCGCGAAATGGCGGCCGCCAACAAGACGCTGGGTCGCTTCCACCTCGACGGCATCATGCCGGCGCCGCGCGGCATTCCGCAGATTGAGGTCACCTTTGACATCGACGCCAACGGCATCGTGCACGTCACGGCGACCGATAAGGGCACCGGTAAGGAGCAGAAGGTGACCATCACCGCCTCGACCAATATGAACAAGGACGACATTGAAAAGGCGGTGCGCGAGGCCGAGGCTCATGCCGAGGAGGACAAGAAGTGGCACGAGGCCATCGAGGCCAAAAACACCGCCGACCAGATGATCTATTCGACACAAAAGACGCTGACCGAGCTGGGCGACAAGGCCAGCGAGGACGAGAAGAAAAACGTAAACGAAGCCATTGACAAGCTCAAGGAGGCCGTCGGCAAGGACGACGTCGAGGAAATCAAGCGCTTGACCGAAGAACTGGCCAAGGTATTCTACCCCATCAGCGAGCGCGTCTACCAAGAGGCCGCCGCCGCGGCACAAGCCGAGGCCGCCGCAAACGGCACCACCCCGCCCGACGCCGAGGTGGTCGAAGACGCCGAAGTCGTCGACGAGGAAAAGTAAAGAGTGCAATAAAAAACCTGCTATGGGCTTCGCCCGTAGCAGGTTTTTGTTGTGTTATTGTTCCTTTGGGTGTTCCGAGCCGGTTAGCAGCGGCTCCAGCCAGCGGTAGTAATCGAGGTCGAGCATGGCCTCAGAGGCGGCAAATTTGGCGTTTACAATCTTGCTGACCGTTTCGACGTAGCTGTCGTCGACAGTCTCGCCCTCGTTGGGCGTAAATTCTTCGGTGCTGTGGAGGTAGCGACCCTTGTCAGTGACAAAGCTACGCGAGTCAAAACAGACGAGTGCCGGCGAATTGCTGAGGATATCGGTGCCCATCAGCAGCCGCGAGTCAAACTTGAGTCCCAGCAGGTTGGAGATGGTGGGAATGATGTCCAAGTCGGTGCAGGGCTTGTCGATTTGCACCGGCTCCATGCCGTCGACGTACATAATCAACGAGCTGCGCGACAGGTCGATCTCATTGCTGACGTCCTGCCCAAATTCGGCGATCTCGTCGTTGGTCAGGCCGTAGGGATAGTGGTCGGGGCTGAGCACAATTAGCGTCTTATCGGCAATGCCTTTTTCACGCAGCTTAGCCAGCAGCGTCGTCAGCGCCTTCTCCAACTCAAGGTTGCAGGCGACAAAGGCCTTGCAGCGCTCGGAATAGGGCAAATCCTTGACCGCGTCCTTGTGCCACTGCGCCATAATGTTGGCCGACCAGTCGTATTCCATGTGCCCGCTGACCGTCATGTAATAGGCGTGGAAGCGCGGCATGTCAATGTAGTCGTCAATCGACTTTTCAATCATCTCGTTGTCGCTCTCGGGCCAGATGTTGTCGTTGATGTCCAGTCCGTGCCCGGGGCCCTTGTACTCATAGCCCATGTTGGGATGTGACAGGTCGCGGTGATAGTAGTTGTAGGTGTTGTTGTGGTAGGCAAAGGGGTGGATTCCCAGCGACTCAAACTGGCGACCCATGGTATAAGGTAGCCACATCTTGTCGCGGCCGGTGCGGTAAAAACTCCACACGTCGGGCTTGGGTAGCAGTCCAACGCAGCTGACATACTCGCCGTCCGAGGTGCTGACCGCCCATGGCGGGTTGTAGAAATTGGTAAAGTTAAAGCCCTCGTGAATCATCTTGTACAGCGTCGGCGTCAGCTCTTTGCTGACGGCATAGGGCGCAAACGACTCGGCTGTCAGCATTATGAGGTTGTAGCCCTCGAATTTGCCGGTGTATTCGTTTTTTTCGCTGGGGGCGCACTTGGCAAAGTACTCGTTTAGCTGCTTGAGACGCTCGTCTTCCGACTCATCGGCCAACTTCTGAAAGTCGATGTCCAGCGCGTTGTATTCCGTTTTGCCCGGCGACGGCGCAACGGTCGGTGTCGTGCCACCGCCGGTACCCGTGGAGGTCGGCGCCACCGTCGGCGACGGATTGCCGCTCTCAATGGGCAGGTTGCCGATATCGTCAAGCGACGAGTCGGGCGCCGGCTCGACCAGCGTGCCCATGGCTTGGATGCCCAGTGCGCCGAATAGACCGCTGCGCTCGTACAGTGTGTTAATGCTGCTGTTGCGGCCGTAGAAATCGCCCAGCGCAGAGTTTTTGTCACGCGCGGCCGGAATGTAGGTTAGCCAGATAAAAAGATTGGCAATGGTGGCGATGGCCACGACAAAGAGCACATGGTTGCGCTTGGCGACAGGCGTGCGCAGCTTTTTCTCAAACTTATGAGTGGCCCACAGCGACAGTGCAGCCAGCTCAATCCAAAGCGTGCTCTCGACGATGGCCGAGATCATCTTGCCAAAGAAACTGGTCATGGCCTGAGCGCCGTTTTCCACCGAGCCGATGACCCAAAACACGGGGAAGATGTGCTTGTATACGACTTGCGAACTGACGATAAAGGCCAGAACGCCCATGATGGCAATCGCCCATTTGCGCCGCACACGCGCTGGTATCAGCGTGATGACAGCCGCAAGGGTGATGGCCAGTGGCAGTGTGGTTAGCAGAACGCGAAAGAGCGACAACGTAAAGGGCGTGTCCATGGACGAGATGCGCAGTAGCAGTTCAAAATAATAAAGGCACAACCAATAAAACAGCGTTCGGATGAGAAACGCTGTTCGAAAGGCTGCTGTGCGCTGCAGATTGTACATGTGCGTTCCCCTTGCATTGTAGAAATAGGTGTCAGCGAAAAGCATTATACGCCCGTTGGCGACACGATGCAACAATTATCGTTTCTTTTTGGGGAACAGCAGTCGTGTAATAGCGACAACACCGACCACCGCGGCGGCACCGGCGGCGGCGCCGATCGCCAGCGTGCTGGTCAGGTCGCGCTCATCGGCGCCTGGAATGACAAAACGGGTGTCGTTTTCATCGTCGTCAGCCGAAAAATCGATGGTCAGCTGGTCGAGGTCATCGTCCTCGGGCGGTTGCTCCGCCTCAATAGACTGTGCCGCTGCGCGTGCCGCCAGCGGGTTATCGCTCAGCAGTGCGTCGACCGACAGGTCGAAAACACGGCTCAGCTGTAGCAGCTTATCGAGGTCGGGCTGTGACTGACCGCTCTCCCACTTGGAGACCGCCTGCCGCGACACGCTGACCGCCTCGGCCAGCTGCTCCTGCGACAGCCCCTGTGATTTACGCAGCTCTTGAATTTGACGTGAAATATCCATGGGTTTCCCTCCTGTTCGGGGTTGTTTGACACCATTGTACACGTCTTTTTACGCTTTGGCAATGGTGCAATGAAAGGAAAGCAGCCGATGGGGCCAAAGTCCACCGGCTGCGTATAACTGGGTGCCTACAAAACGCCCTTGCGCAAAATAATGTTGGCGTACAGCGCGTTTTCGCCCGTGGCCACAATGGCGTAGGCCTGTTTGGCGCGCTCGTAAAAAGCGAAGCGTTCAACCCACTCAAAATTGTGGTAGACCGGCTCAAACTGCTGCACAATGGAGCGGTACTCCATCCAGATGGTGGGCTGCACATCGTCGCCGTCGACGACCTGCATCAGCGCCACCTGTTTTTCGCTGTATTTGTCGAGCGGAAAGAGCTGCAGAATGGCCTTGAGCAGCTCGGTGCCACTGTGCCCGTCGCAGCGCACCAGCCGCTGAGCCATGCCGGCGGCCGGAAAGTTGCCGTCGCCAATGACCAGCTCGTCGCCGTGCCCCATTTCCATCAGAATCTTGAGCAGCTCGGGCGGTAGAATGGGCGAAATCCCTTTCAGCATGGCCGCTTACCGGTAGAGCGGCCCGTAGTGTCGGCAGGCGGCGTAGTCAGCGGCCTGCGTGTCCTGCGTGCCAAAGGCGGCCCAGCTGTGCGGACGGTAGACGCTGTCGGCGTCGACGTTGTGCATGGAAACCGGGATGCGCAGCATGCTGCACAATGTAATCAAATCGGCACCGACATGGCCGTAGACGGTGACGCTGTGGTTGGCGCCCCAGTTGGCCATCACGCTGTACACGTCGGCAAAGGCGCCCTCGCCGGTCAGGCGCGGCACAAACCAAGTCGTCGGCCACGTCTTGTCAGTGCGCACGTCGAGCGCGTTGTGAATGATGTCGTCCACGACCACGGTCTGACCCTCGGCAATCTGCATAACCGGCCCAACGCCGTCGACCATGTTGACGCGCAGCATGGTGACCGGCAGCTCGGCAATGTTCTTGAAGTGACTGGAGAAGCCGCCGCCGCGGAAGTACTCGTAGTTGGCGCGGCACCAGTCGGTGGCATTGAGACAGGCGTCGATGTCCTGCTGGCTCATCTCCCAGAACGGCTTCATGCAGCCCTCGCCCTTGCTGTTCTTGGCGGCGCCGGTGCCGTCCAGCGCTGTCGCGCCCGAGTTGATCAGATGGATAAAGCCGCCGGCCGCCGCGCCCTCGGCTTTTTGGCCGCTGACGCGCTCAACCGCCTCGGGACTCCAGTAGGTGCGCACGTCATGGAAGCAGGGCGCGATGTTGGACACCAGTGTGCCCAGCAGCATGGAAACGCCGTTGAGCGTGTCGTTTTCGGTGGCAAAAGCCGTCGGCTTGCGCGCGCCGTTCCAGTCAAAGGTTGAGGCCATAATGGCTTCGGTAAAGTCGGCATTAGGCAGCCAATCGGTCCAGGCGCGCTGGCCTTGGAACCCGCCGGCGATGGCGTTTTTACCCAGCGCCTCCTCGTGCCAGCCCAGCTTGGCCAGCTCGGGGTTTCCGTACAGCAGGTCGCGGATGACCATGGTCATTTTGGTGACAAACTCCCAGTCCTGCTCGGCCGGGACGACCTTGGATTTGGTGATGACATCGGGCAGCTGCTTGCCTGCGTTGACGTCCATGCCCTCGCGGCAGTTCTGCTTAACCCACGCCAACGCGCGCTCGTACTCGGCGGGGTCATAAATGCCAAGCTTAATGCGGCGCAGGACGTCGGTCATATCGACCCATTCGGCACGGATGCCGAGGTGTTTCTGGAACAGTGCCTCGTCGCAGTAGCTGCCGGCAATGCCCATCGACACGGCGCCGACGTTGACGTAGGATTTGTTTTTCATCTGACCGACCGCTGCGGCGCAGCGGGCAAAGCGCAGAATTTTTTCGGCCACATCGGCCGGAATGGTGTTGTCGGAGATGTCCTGTACATCCCTGCCGTAAATGCTGAATGCGGGCAGACCCTTCTGCGCGTAGGCGGCCATAACGGCGGCCAGATAGACTGCCCCGGGACGCTCGGTGCCGTTGAAGCCCCATACCGCCTTGATGGTCTTGGGGTTCATGTCAAAGGTTTGGGAACCGTAGCACCAGCAGGGGGTAACGGTCAGCGTGGCCACGACGTTCTGGCTGGCGAACGCCTCATCGCAGAGCGCGGCTTCGGCGCCGCCGCCGATGGTGGTCGGGCTGATGACGCACTGCACCGGCGTGCCGTCGGCATAGCGCAGGCTGTCGGAAATCAGCGCGGCGGCCGCCTTGGCCATACCCATTGTTTTTTCCTCCAGGCTCTCGCGCACGCCGCCCCATCGACCGTCAATGGTCGGGCGAATACCAATCTTGGGATAGTTGCTCATTTTACTTTCCTCCTATCTAAAATGTCGGTAAAGCTCTTATATTGTTGAGAGTAAAGCGCTGTGTTGCGCGGCTCGTATCTCGTATTTTCAAAGCTGTTGCGGACGATGTTGCGCGCGGCGGCCAGATTGTCGATGTGGCCCAGTGCGATGTGCTGAATGATGGCGTTGCCGATGGCCGTCGCCTCAATGGGGCCGGCCAGCACCGGGCAGCCGGTGGCGTTGGCCGTTTGCTGGCACAAAAACGCGTCCTTAATGCCGCCGCCGACCATGTGCAGGCAGGAGTTGGGCGTTTCAGTAATGGCGGCAATTTTCGTGGCGGTGTCGCGGTATTTCATGGCCAGGCTGTCGTACACCGCGCGCAGCGCCTGCTTTTGGTCGGGCGTGCCCTGCCCGGTGGCCTGACAGTAGGCCACAATGGCGTCCAGCATGTTGTCCGGCGACAGAAAGGCGTCGTCGCAGGGGTCAATGAAGAAGGCAAAGGGCGCCGAGCCAAGAGCCATATTCATCAGGTCATCGTAGCTGACGTTTTGGCCGCTGTCACGCAGGTTCTTGCGGCACTGCTGCAATAGCCATGTGCCGCTGATATTGCAGAGATAGGTAATCTTGTCGTTGTAGCCGGTCTCGTTGGTCAGCTCGTACTGAGCACTCAACTGGCTCAGAACAGGCTGGCTGCGCTCCTTGCCCAGCAGGCTCCATGTGCCGGAACTGAGAAACAGCGCGTTGTCGTCAACCAGCGGCGCGGCGGCGACAGCACAGGCGGTGTCGTGACCGGCCACGGAAATAACCTTGACTTGTTTACAGGACAGCTCCTCGCATAGCTCAGGCCGCAAAGTGCCCAGTAGACTGCCGCTGTCGACTACCGGTCGCAGTATGTTGGACGGTAGCTGCAAGCGAGCCAGCAGCTCGCTGTCCCACTGCTTGGTGGTGGGGTTAAGCAGCTGTGAGGTTGAGGCAATGCTGACTTCAGCGGTGCGGTGGTCTGTCAGTATCCAGCCCAGCAGGTCGGGCATAAACAATAGGTCGGTGGCACGCTTGAGCAGCTCGGGCCGTTGTTGCTGCAACGAGTAGAGCTGAAAGAGTGTATTGATCTCCATGATTTGAATGCCGGTGCGAGCGTACAGCTCCTCTTGCGAGACGGCGGCACTGACCTGCTTGAGCGTGCCAACCGTGCGCGCGTCGCGGTAGTGTACCGGCCATTCCAGCAGCCCGTCGGCGTCGAGCAGCCCAAAGTCAACGCCCCAGGTGTCGATGCCGATGCTGTCAAAGTCGTACTCGGCGGCTGCCTTTTGAATGCCCAGCTTAATATTGGTCGTCAGCGCGTCCATGTCCCAGTGCAGTCGATCGCCGATTTTAACCGGCGTGTTGTCAAAACGGTGCACCTCGTGCAGCACCAGCTTGCCGCCGGATAGTCCGCACACAATGGCGCGACCGCTGGAGGCGCCCAAATCAATAGTCAATACAGTTTTCATAGTCGACCTCGTTTTTATAGAGTCAGAGGGTAGTTGTATGGGACGCCGTAAAGACGTCCCATACAATAAGTTGATAAGTAGTGGTTGAATTAGTCGTAGAGCAGCGGAGCCAGATCCGGGCTGTCGACGTTGTCTTTGTCGTACCATTTGCAGCCGGTGTCGATGTTCTTCTCAACGGTCTCGCCCTTGTAGGCCTTGTAAGCGGTCACGACGGCCAGGTAGCCCATCTGAACCGGATCCTGCGACACGGCGCCGTAGATTTCGCCAGCGCGGATAGCATCCTTCAGGGTTTTGCTGGAGTCAAAGCCAATCAGCTTGACCGAACCCAGCTTGTCAACTTCCTTCAAGCCGTTGTAAGCGCCGACGGCCGAGCCTTCGTTGGTGCCGAAGATGCCCTTGATTTCGGGGTTGGCGGTAACCATCGCCTTGGCGATGTTGGCTGACAGCGCGTGGTCGCCGTTACCAACCTGAACAGGCAGCACTGTGATGTTGGGGTATTTGGCGGCAATCTGCTCGAGGAAGCCGTCGCGGCGGTCGATACCGGTCTGCGAGGTCTCGCTGTGGCAGATAACGCCGATGGTGCCTTCGCTGCCAATGGCTTCAGCCATCTTGTCAGCGGCAATGGCGCCGGCGGCCTTGGAGTTGGTGGCGACGGTCGACACCGGAATGTCGCTGTCAACGCCCGAGTCAAAGCCGACGACAGGGATGTTTTTCTCTTTGCACTGCTTCAGCAGGTCTTCGGCGGCCTTGGTGTCCAGAGCGGCGAAGCAGACAGCCTGCGGGTTTTTGCCCAGCTCGGTGGTCAGCTGGTTGATCTGCTCCTGGACTTCAGTTTCAGCCTTCGGGCCGACAAAGTTGATTTCGATGCCGAGCTCAGTGGCGGCTTTTTCAGCGCCCTGCTTGACGGCCTGCCAGAACTGATGCTGGAAGCCCTTGGAAACCATGGGGATGTAGATTTTCTCGCCGCCATTGGTCGCGGGTGCGTTGGATTTGTCGGTGCTGTCGTCGGTACAACCGACAAACAACAGGGACATCAGGGAAATTGCCAGTGCCAGAGCCAAGATTTTCTTGAGTTTCATGCTTTTTTCCTCCCTTTTATATTCCTAAAGCCTTGCGGCCTTGCGGACAATGTAAGACTATGCTTTTTGGCGGCGGCGCATGATATCGACGAGCACAGCGACAATGACAATCGAGCCGGTAAACACCAGTTGCAGCTCGTTGGAAACGCCCTTCATCTGCAGGCCGTTGGCCAGTGTGCTCATCAGCAGCGTGCCGATGACCGTGCCCATAATGCTGCCTTCACCGCCACTCAACGACGTGCCGCCGATAACAACAGCGGCGATAGCGCTTAGCTCGGCACCGGCGCCTTGAGCCGGTTGCACGTTGATACGTGAAGCCTGCAGAATGCCGGCCACGGCACACAACAGGCCGCACAGCATATAGACGAGAATCTTCCACTTGTTGGTGTTTACACCGGAGAGACGCGTGGCGTCCTCGTTGCTGCCCATGGCGTAGGTGTAGCGACCAAATGTGGTCTTGTTAAGAATGATTGAGGCGATAATGGCCACAATGACAAATACGATAATAAAGTTGTGTATCTTGACATCGCCAATCTTGGGGAAAATAGAGTCAATGGCAAAGGTGTCAAAGGTGGGATGCTGGATGTCGGTGCCGTTGAAATCAATGGGCTTTGCCTCGGTAATGACCAGTGACAAACCTTGCAAAATCATCATCAAGCCCAGCGAGGCGACAAAGGGCGGCAGCTTAAAGCGGGCCACCAACGTACCGGTAAAGCCGCCGCAGATAGCGCCGGCAAGCAACCCAATCAGTAGTGCAATCCAAATGTTAAAGCCCATCTTCATGGTGAACACGCCAAACACAACGGCCGAGAAGGTGGGGATAAAACCAATGGACAGGTCGATGCCGCCGGTAATGATAATAAAGGTAACGCCGACGGCGACAATGCCGGTAAAGGAGCTGGACAGTAAAACGGTCATCAGGTTGGATGTCGAGAAGAAGTAGTCGGTTGTCAATGAGAAGTATACGACCACAAGCACCAGTCCGGCAAACGCAAACATCTTCTGCAGGGCGCCGCCTTGCAGCTTACGCTTTTTGGCGGGCGCGGCGCCGGCCGTGGCGAGCGCCGGCTCGGCAACAACTGCATCAGTCGCCTGTTCAACGACAGGCTGGGTTGCCTCAGTGACGTCAGTCAACGATTCTTTCTTTTCAAATTCACTCACGAATATTCACGCTCCCACTTGATTTGAAGTGCTGTCGCGCTGCGTGGCATACGACATAATGTTTTCCTGCGTGGCGTCCTCGGACAACACCTCGCCGGTGATGCGCCCCTCGCACATGACATAGATGCGGTGACACAGGCGGATAATCTCGGGCAGCTCCGACGAAATGACAATGACCGAGCGGCCGGAAGTTGCCAAGTCGTTGATCAGATTGTAAATCTCGCTCTTGGCGCCGACGTCAATGCCGCGTGTCGGCTCGTCAAAGACCAGAATGTCGCTGTTGCGAATCAGCCACTTGCCGATGATGACCTTTTGCTGATTGCCGCCCGACAGGTTTTTAACCGTTTGGTGCAGTGATGGCGTCTTGGTCTCCATGCGCTTTACCATTTCGTCGGTGGCCACTTCGCATTCCTTCTTTTTGACAAGGCCACCAAGTTTGCTGGAAAAACGGTCATAGGACGGCAGAACGCTGTTGGTAACAACGTCCAGCCCCAGTGCCAAGCCGAAACGCTTACGATCTTCGGACAGATAGCTAATACCGTATTTAACGGCATCGCGCGGCGAGTGGATTTTGACCTTTTGACCCTTGATGATAATCTCACCCGACTCCAGCGGGTCGGCACCAAACAGCGCACGCATAGTCTCGGTGCGGCCAGAACCCATCAGTCCGGCAAAGCCGAGCACCTCGCCCTTGTTGAGGTGGAAGCTGACATCGCGAATCATGCGGCCGCGATTGAGCTGCTTGGCCTCCAGCACGACCTCATCGCTGCGCTGGATATTCTCCGGCTTGAGGTTGCCCTTAAGCTCGCGGCCAATCATCATCTTAATAATGTCGTTAATCGTTGTGTCGGCAGCGTTGACAGTGTTGATGTACTGTCCGTCGCGCATGACGGTGATGCGGTCGGCAATGCGCAAAATCTCGTCCATGCGGTGTGATATGTAGACAATGCCGACGCCTTGGCTCTTGAGCTGTGCTATGATTTCAAAAAGCTGCTCAATTTCGGCGGTGGTTAGCGACGCGGTCGGTTCGTCCATAATCAAAACGTCCGAGCGATGTGAAATGCTCTTGGCGATTTCAACCATCTGTTCCTTGGCGACAGTCAGGTCAGAAATCTTGGCGGTGGGCGCGATGTCGACCTTGAGCATATCCAGCAGCTGCTTGGCCGCTTGGTTCATACGCTTTTCGTCGATAAACAACCCCTTTTTGTACTCGCGGCCGATAAAGATATTTTGCGCAACGGTTAGGTGCTGGCACATGTTAAGCTCCTGGTGGATAATGCTAATGCCCAGTTGTTGCGCGTGGCGCGGGCCGTGGACTTCGGTTTTTTGACCCTTGACCTCAATCGTACCCGAGTCTTTGGTGTACACGCCGGTCAGCACTTTCATGAGTGTTGACTTGCCGGCTCCATTTTCGCCCATCAGGGCGTGTACCTCGCCCGGCTTTAGATCGAAGAAACAATCGCTCAGCGCGTGAACGCCGGGAAACGATTTCTCGATATGTTCCATTCTAACAAGAAAAGACACCGTAACACCCTCCTCCTTTGGTTATTTTACCAAAGGCCGGCTGGGTTGTCAATGTTCAGTATTTTGAACACTTTTGCACAAAGAAAGGCTGACACACCGAAGCGTGTCAGCCTGTGATTTTGTTTGCTACGCGCGGGATAGCGCCGTTTTGGCCGCCTCGGCAATGCGCTCGGCAGTCAGCGCAAAACGACCGCGCAGGAAGTCCTCGGTGCCTACCTCGCCAAACTCGTCGTTGATGCCGACACGCTCGACAGGACAGGGCTTTGCCGCACAAACGGCCTCGCAAACCGCGCCGCCGAGACCGCCCAGCACGTTGTGATTCTCGGCAGTGACGATGGCGCGCGTGTGGGTCGCACAATCGACAACCATCGCGGTGTCGAGCGGTTTCCAGGTGTGCATATTGACAACGCGCGCTGAAATGCCTTGCGCTTCAAGCAATCGAGCGGCGTTGAGCGCCTCAACCACCATAATGCCCGAGGCAATCAAGCTGACATCGGTGCCCTCTTTCAGCAGGCAGGCCTGGCCGATTTTAAATTGCGAACCGGCTTCAAAGATGGCAGGCGTGTTCTTGCGTTTGAGGCGGATGTAGAACACGCCGCGCTCGTTGACCAGCTCGTCAAAAATGCCCTTGAGCATAACGCTGTCGGTGACCTCAATCAACTTGATGTTGGGAATAGCCCTAAGCACGGCCATATCCTCAAAGGGCATGTGCGTGCCGCCGTTGTAGGCGGCGGTAATGCCGGGGTCGGTGCCGATGATGCGGATGTTGGCGTCGGAGTAGCAGCCTGACAAAAAGACCTGGTCGCACACGCGGCGGCTGGCAAAGATGCCAAAGGCATGGATAAAGGGGATTTTGCCGGTCGCCGACAAACCGGCGGCAATGCCGACCATGTTGGCCTCGGCGATGCCGCAGTTGAAGAAACGCTCGGGGTAGGCCTTGGCAAAGGCGCCGAAGCCGGATGAAGCGGCGCAGTCGGCGTCCATCGCCACAATGCGCGGGTCGTTTTTGGCCGCGTCAATCATACAGTCGAGCAACGTCGCGCGCAGCAGATGCGGCTCGTTGGTGTACTCGTTCAAAACCTTTAGCATAGCGGCGCACCTCCCACAGCAGTCAGTTGGGTTTTCAGCTCGTCAATGTTGGCCTGTACGCGGTCAACCTCGCGCTGCATGACCTCTTTTTCAAAGGCGACGTGGTGGTTGGCGTCCAGCTTTTCGACAAACTCGCAACCGTTGCCCTTGCGCGTGTGCAAAATAAACATATGCGGACCGTCGCCCGACGCTTTGGCCGTCATGATTGCAGCGTACAGTGCGCAGACGTCGTGGCCGTCGAGCTCGCGCACCACCCAGCCAAACTCGCGGAACTTGCCGCCGAGATTGAGCGGGTCGAGCACCGCCTTGGTCGTACCGTCCAGCTGCTTGCCGTTGCAGTCGACAAAGGCAATGAGGTTGGTCAGCTGGTGGAACGGCGCAAACTGCGCACCCTCCCAGACCTGACCCTCGTTGAGCTCGCCGTCGCCCATGCACAAAAAGGTGTAGGCGCCCTTGCCGTCCATCTTCTGGCCCAACGCCAGCCCAATGGCAGTCGAAATGCCCTGACCCAGCGAGCCGGTGGTCATGTCGACGCCCGGCGTCTTGCGCATGTCGCAGTGCGACGGCAGGCGCGTGCCGCCCTTGTTGAGCGTGGTCAGCATGTCGAGCGGGAAGTAGCCCTTGATCGCCAGCGTGGCGTACAGCGCCGGACCGGCATGGCCCTTGGACATAACATAGCGGTCGCGGTCGGCCCACTGCGGGTCGGCGGGGTTGATGTTCATCGCGCCGCCGTACAGCGTGGCCAGCAGCTCGACGACCGACATGGCGCCGCCGACATGGCCAAAGCCCAGCTCGGCAAACTCCTTGAGCGTCTCACCGCGGATGGTCTCGGCCAACAGACGGAGCTGCAGTTCTTCTACGTTGGTGTTCATTGGAACGCCTCCTTACCAATAGTTGCATAGTGCGTAATTCTTTCGTTGAGTGGCAGTGACGAGGCCAAAAAGCCGTGTGCCAGACCCTGCTCGCAGGCCGCTTCGTGGCCAATCAACGCCCAGGCGGCCTCGCTGAGATGGGCAAACCCGGCGTCTTTCATCTGCGGACAGATAAAGGCTTGGCGCGGGCTGTTGATGTCCTCGCCGCTGATTTGCAGCAGGTCGTGCCGCGCACACAGTGCCATGACGCGGTCGAGCTGCGCCGGGGTGTTGCGCGCCGGCATATAGGATACGGCGGGAAGACCGAGTGCCTTCAGCAGTTCAAACAGCTCATCGAGATAGGCGTCCTCAAACACCTGCGCCTTTTTGTCGCCGGTGACCGAGGCCGTCACATCGCCCAAATAGGGATAGGTGGCCAAAATCTGGTGCTTTGTGGCAAAATCGACCATTTCATCAATGGGCGGGCACTCGACGCTGTCGGCGGCAATGTAGAAATGCGCCACCAGCTGCGATTTAAGCAGCCCCAGCAGGTCGTAGGCGCGATAGGGGTTTGTCTTATCGTTGATGCGGCCGGCCATGCCGTCGTCGACGGCGATGTGCCGCCGCAGCGTGGCGGTCAGCGCGTCGCCGCAGCTGTCAATCAGCTTGCCGGCCAGTGCGAACAGGATGTGCCGCTCGGTGACGGAGCCACCGTCTGCGTACTGTGACAACGGCACAACGTCGGCGTCATAGTCGAGCGCCACGTTGGCAAAGACAAGGTTCAGCCGGTCGCACATGGCGCGGTTGCGCCGGCCGCGCGCGGCGCGGATGGGCTGCAGCATCTCGTGAACAGCGTCAAACTGGCTGTGCGGCACGCCGTGAAAGGTGAGGTAACTGATGCCGCCCTGATCGGGGTTGTTGGTGCGGCGTGCGCCCAGCGCCGTGTGGCTGTGGTCGACGCGCAGCTCAAAGCCGCAGGTGACCGGCAGGCCGATGATGGTCGCCGCCTCCAAAAACTCGCGCGCACCCGAAATGCTGTCGTGGTCGACAATGCCGGCGGTCGCCAGCTGCGCCTCGTAAGCCTTGTACACGGCCAGCGTCGGCGAGTAGGGCGAAAACGAATAGGTGGTGTGAATGTGGTTGTTGATGTCGGTGCAAACGCCGCGCGGCGGCGGCGTCACGGCGCGCAGCGCGGTAAGGCGCTCGGCCTTGGTGGCTGCATTGAGCGCGTTCATCATCGCACCATGTTCTGGCCGCCGGTGACGGCGATGGCCTGACCCGTCTCGTACTGCTGCTCAACACAGTACA